>JALWZV010000030.1 GCA_027002315.1 Candidatus Roizmanbacteria bacterium
CTATAAAACATTCTGATACAGAGTTTGCTAAAATAGTAAGTGAACAAAAATTGATGTTGTTTAAAAAAGTTGGTTTTGCTTTTTAACCAGCACCGATTTCATGCTCATTATTCAATGAGAAAAGACTTAAATAATGTTTTTTCTTATATAATTTATTTTATGTTATGAAAATATCTGTAAGTGTAGGTGAGTTTCCTTTAAACGTTTCTTTAAATAAAGTCTTGTTTCGTGCCTCCGATATTGTTGACGGAGTAGAGTTGTTCTGGGGATTAAGACCAGTGTTCTTTAAAGGCGTGTACAAGCTTCTGAAGGAAAACAAACTGCGTGTGTTATCGATTCATCAACCTGTTTGGTCGATGTTTGGTTTGTTTAAAGACGAGAGTTTTTATCAAAAAGCTCAGAAGTTTAATGCTCAGATTGTGTTGCATCCTCCTCTTAACGCAGAGTTAAACAGCAACAAAGCTAAAGATTACTTTACTTATCACAGCAGAATGTCGAAGAAATATAAGGTGCAGGTTAGCGTTGAGAATATGCCTAAGACCGTAAGAGTTGCCGGTAAATTAATTCATTATCACAAACAGTTTCAAGATCCAGTTGTACTGGTTGACAAAGTTTGCTCGAAGTATGAGTTTGGTTTAGTCTTAGACACAACTCATTTACGATTAGCAGGACGTTTAGGAAGGCTAAATGAGAGTATCATTATGCCATTTCTGACAAATATCCACCTAAGTGATTTCAGAGGTAAAAAAGATCATTTAGCTTTAGGAAAAGGAGATCTAGACTTAAAAGAGTTTACTGAGATGTTAAGAGATAATAATTATCATGGCTTGGTGACATTGGAGCTCTCTGCACACTTCTTTTACTTTGGTGATTACGCTGGTGATATCAGAGACTCTGTGTTACAAGTAAGAAAGCTTTTGAAAAGATGAAGGCATATATTCTGTTAAGATTAGGTGGTTTAGTTATAATAATATTATTGTTACTTTTGTTTTTTGTCCCAAGTAAAAAGAAATTAAAAGTTTCTAACTTTAAACATATGTTGGTTATCAAAAGTCCTGTTTTTAAAAACAACGAGTTTATTCCAAAGAGGTATACCTGTGATGGTGATAATATCAATCCGCCCTTGATTTTTAACAATGTACCCAAGGAGACGCAGTCTTTGGTCTTAATAGCGGATGATCCAGATGCTCCTATGGAAACCTGGACGCACTGGATTGTGTGGAACATCGATCCTGATATTGATGAGATTGCTGAGAACTCTGTTCCCAGTGGGGCTGTGTTGGGAACGAATGATTTTAAAAAACTTGAGTATGGCGGACCTTGTCCTCCTTCAGGTACGCATAGATATTTTTTCCGTCTTTATGCTCTGAACACGAAACTTGATTTAGGACAAGGAGAAAGCAGAGAAGAACTGGAGGAAAGAATGAGAGGACATATAATCGATGAGGGGGAATTAATGGGAAGATACTCTAAACAGTGATTAGTTTAGCAATCTAAATATACGATTGACAATAAGGTTTGCTTTTACTAAAATAGTAAATCTCGGTATTGTTAAAAGAGAGTGAGTTTTCTCTCCCGAAACAAAATTTATATAAATTTATATTGTTTTTACTATGATTCAGTTAAGTACATCTAATTTTAAAAAAGAGGTTAATGATTTTTCAGGACTTGTTGTTGTTGATTTTTATGCAGATTGGTGTGGTCCTTGCAAGTTGGTTACACCTGTCTTAGAGGAGCTTGCAAAGGATTATGATGAGAAGAAGGTTAAGTTTGCAAAATTGAATGTTGACCAGAATCAACAACTTGCCTCGATATTTGGAATAATGGGAATTCCAACAGTTATCTTCTTTAAAGATGGCAAGATTGTAAATCAGCGTGTTGGTGCGATGAGCAAAGAAGCTTATAAAACAGCAATAGATCAAGCCCTTAACGAAAAGCCATCAAGCTCAAAATCAAAAGGAGAGACAGAGGTAGTCGTGTTTAGTACGCCGACCTGCCCATGGTGTAAGAAAACTAAAGAGTATTTAAAATCACGAGGAATAAAGTTTAAAGATGTCAATGTTGCCAGTGATCAAGCGATGGCACAGAAGATGGTTCAGAGATCTGGAGAGATGGGAGTGCCTCAGCTCTGGATAAATGGACAGGTAGTGGTTGGTTTTAATAAACCGCGCATAGATACGCTTTTGGGATTAAATTAAAGTTATAAGTTTATTTTTGATTTATTATGAAAACAATACAACCGATAGGTGACAAGATCTTAGTTAAGTTAGTAAAACAAGAGAAAAGAACAAAGGCAGGTATTTATTTACCTGAGAATGTAGAGAAAGGGACAAAGTTTGGAAAAGTTGTTGCATTAGGCGATGATCCAGAACTAATGAAAAAAGTTAGCGTTGGAGATGTTGTCGTTATGACATCTTATGCTGGAAATGATTTGGAGCTGGATGGTGAAAAATACATAATAGTACAGCTTACCGACATTTTGGGAATACTAAGAGAGTATGAGACGATGAAAAAGAAGTAATAGCTACATAGACACCTCTTTAGATATCTTTTCTAGCGTCTCAATTTCCTTAATGAGGGTGTCTTTGTGTTTTTTTAAGAATGATTGAGAGTACACGGTTTTGTTTAATAAAATATCTTTTACCGTAACTATTCCATTTGTGAGCAACAATCTTTTTTCTTCATTAGAGATAGATGAGAGCACAGTTATAGGGTACAATCCACGTTCCTCTATAATTCTTTGAATATTATTGTTTCTAGGATAACTCCACGCAGTAACTCTCATATGTACACAGCGAGCATACTCTATTGCATCCTCAGTAAAGCGTGTATTAGTGAAGACCCATGCCTGTCCAAATTTATTTTTCAGCTTAAGTTCGAGGTTGGGGTTACTGATAATATCTTGAAAACGAGAGTGAACATATAGTGGAACCTGAACATTTGATTTATACCCAGATTTATTGTGGAATTTACACTCGACAAGCTGATATTTATTATCCTTGACAGCCAACACATCTATCTCGTGAGAGACACATCTTCCTTGTATAACCGTGTCAGTTTGAGTTTGGTAATCGTACTCTTTGAGCACCCTGGCAACAAATCTTTCAAAAGGAAAACCGGTCGGTCCAAACTCGAGGAGAGCTCGTTTTAGTGCGTATCTCATATGAAAACCAAAGACCTTCTTTTTAAGATGGGAATAAATAATGTCGTGAATTTCTGCGGTTGGAATTCCTTCGTATAAATTATTCTCAACCTGCGCAACAACATTGTTCCAAAACTTTTTTGGTATTCCTGCTTTTCTGATTGATGAGATTACTTTTGCTTTGTTGTATTCTTCTTTTTCCCCATTTGCTTTGATAACGTGTATTGATAGCATAAACAGATTATACAATACAGGTTCAAGATTTGTTAAGACCAGGGCTTGATAACTGTTTATTTATCAGTATTAAGATCTGGTCAACGATAATTGATCCAAACAGAACCACACTGAGTATGATAGGAAGATGAAACGATTTAATAATGTGTCTTAAGAGATATAATAGAATATAATGTATGAAATACAGTCTGTAAGCAGCAGAGCTCAGATAAATAGCAATAACTTTGAAGTAAGAATGAAGTCTGATTTTAAGTGCGATATAAAATAGTAAAGATGTCCAGATCATTCCATAGGATAGATAATATATATTTGGCGGGTACTTATTATTAAAAACAGAGACGTTAGTTATGAACTGTCTCGATAAAATAAACAAAAAGAAGGAGGCGAGTGCTGTAATTAGCAACCTTTTCTCGGGTTTTTTTGAGGTTGAGATGAGATAAGATAAAAATAAAACAGTGCTCCATGGAAACCACATATAGTATTTATAATTTAAAGGAGGGTGATAAAAGAGCAGAGCGATATTTGATGAGAGTGTGATAATAAAACTGATTGTAAACAACACCCTATTTTTAGAGAGTAATTTAATAAGAGGAAAAACTAAGGAAAACTCTACAAACAGTAAAACAAACCAGTTAATATCAACCCCTCCTTGTAGGCTTAGGTTTAAATAAAGATATTTAAGAGATGGTAATTGAGTATTAACTAAAAATTGCGCGATGAAGAAAAAAAACAAGAAAATCCAGTAAGGTAAGAGTATTCTTTTGAGTCTTTTAATGATATACCTTAGTATATCTAACTTCTTTTCGTTCTTAAAAAAAAGATATGTAGACGCAAACACGAAGATTGGTACTGCAAAGTGAAGGTAATCCCAGATGATAAAATAAATATGTTTTGCGGAAACAAAGATTGCTAAAATATGCAGTACTATTATCAAAACAATACCGATAGCCTTAGCGATATCTATTGTCATTATTCTTTTTCTTGCCATAGTTGGGAAATAATTTCTTCTATCGATATATCCTCTATGCTTATGTCCTCAAACTCTATTTCTTGTAACTTTGTAAGAGTTTCAATAATCTTATTTTTAGGAACTTTAAACTTGACTACAGGGTAGTTATACTCAATTTTATTAAACACCTTCTCAACAAACTTTTTATTATCTGGTGATCTTAGTATTAACTTAACAACTTTCTCCTTTGAGTATTTACGTTGTATTGTGTCAACGTTTCCATCATAAATAATCTCTCCCTTATTTATCATAATCAAGCGATTAGCAAGGGAAACAACGTCCTTTAGGTAATGACTTGTGAGAATGACAGTTGCTCCTTTAATCTTGTTATATTCCTTGATAAAACTTAAGATTGCTTTTTGTGAGATGATATCTAGACCTATTGTTGGTTCATCCAAGAACAGTATCTTTGGTTCATAGATAAGACTTGCTATTAACTCCATCTTCATTCTTTCTCCCAGGGATAGTGTTTTGACTGGCTGGTCAAGTAACTTAGATACATTTAATAGTTCTACAAGTAGATTTAGTTGTTTACGAAACCTATTCTCCTTAACCTCATAAATTTCTTTGTTAGCGATAAAGGTGTCTATAGCCGGAAGTTCCCAAAACAGTTGGTTTTTTTGGCCCATTAGAAAACTAATCATTTTTAAAAACCCCTTCTTTCTTTCTTGAGGTTTAAATCCCTCAACCTCAATCTCTCCTGAAGTTGGATAAAGCAAACCAGAGAGCATCTTAATTGTTGTTGTTTTTCCTGCTCCGTTAGGACCGATAAATCCCACAAGTTCATGTTGATGTATATTAAAACTGATGTTTTTTACAGCCAGAGTTTTTTTGTATTGACGGTTAAATAAGTACTGAATAAATCCTTTAAAGTTTTGATTCTTGATTGCTGTTTTGTATATTTTAGTGATGTTTCGTACAGTTATCATAAGCCACTTTTGTTATTATATATAAAATGAAGAAGTATTTATCACTAATTAAGGTGCATCTTCATAATTATTTTGTTTACAGGGTAAATTTTTTAATTCTGCGTTTTAGAGGTTTAATCAGTTTTTTCATAGTTTATTTTTTATGGCAATCTGTGTACACGTATAAAAGTACTATTGGTAGTTATAGTTTGGGAATGATGATGACGTACATATTTGTCTCTAAAATTCTGTCAGAGATAGTGGCGTCTACTAGTGTAGATACATTGGGAGCGATGATATTAAATGGAGATCTGATTAATTATATGCTAAAACCATTATCTGTGTTTAAGGCACTTTTCTTTATAGATATATTTGATAAAGTGATAAATTTTTCATTCGCAATGTTAGAGGTTGGGTTGTTCATCCTGATTTTTCATCCAAATCTTTTTTTACAAATGGACTTCAATGCTTACTTCTTGATACTCGTTTTTTTAGTCGGAGGTGTGTTAATCTCGTTTTTTATCTACTTTATGATTTCTTGTGCAGGCTTTTGGACAAACCAGATCTGGGCATTACGTTTTGCCTACATCACTGTAAGCACGCTGTTTGCCGGAGGGCTTTTTCCTTTGGATTTGTTGCCCCAACCCATCTATAAACTGATTTTGCTAACCCCATTTCCGTATCTTTATTTTTTACCGGCAAGAATTTATTTCGGCAAGGTTCAGGATATTAAAATATTATTTTTGATTATGTTTTTTTGGGTGGGAGTAATGTTTTGGTTAGCATATAAGGTTTGGAGAAGAGGGTTAAAAAGTTATGTCTATTACGGAAGATGAAGAACCTGATTTATAACATTAAGGTATTTTTACTGTTTGGGAGTCTGAGTTTTAAAACAGCGTTTCGTTCTCGTTTTGGAGCTTTATTTTTTATATTAACAAAGTTCCTCAGATTCTTTATCTTTTTTGCGTTCATTTATTTTATTGCAAAAAAAACACACACCTTTGCTGGCTACTCTCCCAACCAAGCGGTTTTTATATACTTAACCTTTAATGTGTCTGATACTTTAGCCCAGATCTTGTTTAGGGAGGTTTATCGTTTTAAGAACACTGTGGTGTACGGAGAGTTTAATAGCATTTTGATGAAACCATTCAATCCTTTAACAAAAGTGCTTTTAGGTGGGGTTGATTTTTTTGATGTGATTATGTTGTTTTTTTACTTAGGTCTGGTCATTTGGCAGGCTGGTGTTTTAGGAAGTATTACCTTAGCAAAAATAGCTTTATATATAGCTTTAGTTATAAATGGTCTATTTATAGCAGCGTCTTTACACATCTTTGTTTTGGGTCTAACTGTGATTACGGCACAGACAGACCAGCTGATTATGATATACAGAAACCTTACTGCTACAGGAAGATTCCCGTTGGAGATTTATAAAAGCGAGGTTGTGCGTCTGTTTTTCACCTTTATTATTCCGGTTGGGTTGATGGTGCATTATCCTGCTTGGGTTATGTTTAATATGTTAAGTTTTCAGAGTATTTTAGTAGCGTTTATCTTTGGAGTTGTACTATTCAAATCGTCTTTATTATTTTGGAAACACTCGCTCTCAAAGTATCAGAGTTGGGGAGGATAGGAGCCTTGTAGTAACAAAATATTTAGTGGTTAGAATTGTATAAATTCTTAAGTATTTGAATGTTATCTTTGTCTGGTCCGCCACCTTGGAATCCTGGAGTCTCGATAATAAAAGGAAGATCTCTTAGTTGAGGATGATTAATAATGTTTCCGAAAGCTTCTTCTCTAATATATCCTTGCCCGATATTAGCATGTCTGTCTCTTGTTGATCCAAAAACATCCCGGCTGTCATTAAGGTGGACAACCTCTAACTTATCTAGACCAATTAATTTATCGAACTCGTTAAGCGTTTCTTCTAAACCCTCTTTTGTGTGAATTGGATATCCAGCCGCGAACAGGTGACAGGTGTCCAGGCATATTTTTAATCTCTCATCCTTTAAATCAGTTACTATTTGAGCCAGCTCATTTAGCTCCTTCCCAATTTTATTGACAGCAGAGTTTTCAGCAATAAACAACACGTCGGAGGGGATATTTTCTAACACATCACTAATATTTTTAATAAAACTTTTGTATGCATCATCTGTTTTGTTCCCTTTAAATGAGCCGAGATGAATAATACTTCCTACAACTCCTACTTTTTGTGCAACCCTGAGTTCGTTGATTAACATCTTTTTTGAGGTTTCACCGATTCTCTCTGTGTTGGCCAAGTTAATTAAATAAGAGGCGTGGAAGTAAACTGGTTTAATATCAAGCTCTTTGGCTTTTTCTTTAAACCTCTCTATCTCTGTTTCGGTTGGGTTTGCAAAGTTCCATCCTCGCGGTGAGGCAGAAAATATCTGTAACGCATTTGCTCCAATCTTAACAGCTCTGGTTAAAGCCTGTGAGTATCCGCCAGCGATTGATAAATGAGCTCCTATTCTTAACATATCTGTGATTGTTGTTTATAATGAAACAATATTAATAATTTTTATATTTTATATTTTATGAAAAACAAAGCAAATCTTTTTTTAGTTAGCTCACTGTTAATATTAGCAGGTTTGTTTGTTTATTTTAAAATACACAATCCTTATCTACGGTATAAACTTAATGGTAAAACATATAACCTAGCTGTTGCTAAAAATCCTTTGGAGTGGAAGAGAGGATTGATGTATTACAAAGAGCCTGTTAGCTTTGATGGAATGATATTTGTGTTTAAAGATTCTCAGGTGCGTACCTTTTGGAATAAAAATACCCATTTCAACTTAGATGTTTATTGGTTACAAGATGATAAGGTTATTGGTAAATCGTATCTACCGTCGATAGATTACTCTGGTTTGGTCACTATTCAATCACCAAAACCAGTAAACAAGGTGATTGAGATAATTAAATAAGTACAGATCTGGCCTTTGAGGTTATCTCTTTATCAACCTCAAGCTCGGTTAATGGTATTTTTTTATTATATTTAACCTCTAAGGCCTTTGATAAGAGCCAGTCTGCGATAAATGGATTTTTTGGGAGTAGCGGGCCATGTTGATAACACCCAATTGTGTTTTTATACAAAACTCCCTCTGTTTTATCCTCGCCATTATTGCCATAACCCTTAATTACTTTACCTAGTGGCTGTAGGTTATTAGATAAATATGTTTTTCCACTATGATTCTCAAAACCTATGATAATCTGGTTTTTGTCTTGCGTAGAAAACAACTTTGTTTTTATAACAGTGTTTCCAATCATTCTCTTACTTCCGGCTTTGGTATAAACATCTAAAGCTCCCACTCCTGATATCTTTTTGTCTCCGACCTGGTAATAATCTCCCATAAGTTGATACCCGCCGCAGATAAGCAAAAAGGGAACGTAATTTTGTACAAGCCTCTTGATAATTTTTGAGTTTACCCCTTTAACGTCTTTTGAGACCGCTACTTGTTGCGTGTCTTGTCCTCCTCCCCAAAAGTATAAATCAGCTTTTGGAAATTTATCTCCAATATCTGAGTAAACTATACGCGTGTTTATTCCTCTCCACATAGCTCTTTTTTGCAACACAAGAATGTTCCCTCTGTCACCATATGTGCTCATAGAGTTAGGATAAAGATGAGCTATTGTTAATGAGAGTTTGTTTAATCTTCCCATTTTTTCTTTAGGTTATTTTTAACAAATAATTTTTCTAATGTTAAGAGCGCGGTGTAGGTTGTGAAGATATAAAGGTCCTTTGAGTCAAAAGCATCAATCTGATTTAGTATTTCATCAGCCTTCTCTATGAAGACAAGCGAGTTTCTGTCTATACCTTCATATATTAATCTTAGAGCCATATCATACCTTCTCGTTCCACCAAGTATGATTTTGTTTACACTCTTTGTAAAAGGTGAGAAGTTTACATCCCAGATCCATGATACGTCAGTTCCATCTGCTATCTTGTCGTTAAGCAGTATGACAACATCTTTTTTCTTGCCTTGGGTTAGGTATGTTCTGATTACCTCACTAAAACCAGTTGGGTTTTTAACGAGCAAGATTGTTAAGATTTTGTTTTTGAACTGTAATTTTTCCTGCCTTCCAAACGCTGGCTTAAAGTTGCGAATGTTCTCAATTGCTTGTTTGAGATCTTTTTTTAAGTAGAGAGCTATGGTTAAAACAGCGGTGATATTGTAAAGATTGTATATTCCTTGTAGATTTGTGTTCAGCACAGATCTTTTTTTATCCGCATTTATTATTGTTTTGTTACCTGTTAACTCAAAACAAACTTGAGGAACAGGTCTCTTAAAGGAGCAATGTCGGCAACTATAATCTCCGAAATGAGACAATGTGTGATACTTAAAGTTTAGTGGATGATTGCACAAAGGACAGCGATTAAAGTCTAGAGGAGAGAAAGGCTCTGAGTTTTGAGCTGGTTTTTTACAGATACCAAAATGAATGGTCTTTTTGTTGGTCTTAACACCGAGCGAGGCAATACCAGGATCATCAGCGTTGAGGATGAGCGTAACATTGTCAGGTAACTGATTGATGGTTCTTTGCCATTTATCTCTAACAGTGTTTACCTCTCCATATCTATCTAACTGATCTCTAAACAAAGAGCTGAAGATTATAACATCTGGTTTAAGTTTATTTGCTAGGGAGTTTAATGCTGCTTCATCTATCTCTAGTACCTTGAGGTCATATCTCTTTTTAGAAATAAAAGAAAAGTTATTTAGGTACAGACTAATAATTCCTCTTTCTAAGTTAGATCCAGCGGTATTGTGCAAAACTTTGTTTCCTGATTGAGTGAGTATGTGAGTTAGAAGGTGAGATATAGTTGTTTTTCCGTTGGTCCCTGTGATTATAATAGTCTTTCCTTCTAAAGCACTTGATAATTTAAACAAGATATTTTTATCTATCGTTTGTGCCACTAAGCCCGGTAAAGCAGTACCGCTTCTACCAAAAAGCTTGTTTATAAAAAAAACAAGTTTTCCTATAAGTATAGCAATAAAGCACTTCAGGTCCATCGAGGTTATTTTAGCAAATAAGAGAGAGAAATAGATTCCAAATAAAAACAAATTTTATTTTATTGTTTTAGTGCCTCAATTCCCGGAAGAGTCCCTTTTTCTATAAACTCTAACATAGCTCCACCTCCAGTGGAGATATGGGTGATTTTATTCAGATACTCTTCCTTTGATATTGTTGCTAGAGTATCTCCTCCTCCGACAACTGAGATAGCATCTTGGTTTTCTGTGATACTGTAGTAAATAAAATCTGTTCCTCTTTTGAAGGAGGGGTTCTCTGCATAACCCACAGGCCCGTTCCAGATAATAGTTTTAGCCTTAGTTATAATGCTTCCATACTTAGCCTGTGTCTCTGGGCCAATATCTAATATGCTAAGATGATCAAGGTCTTTAATGTTCTCTATTTTTTTAATCTCTCCACCATCATCAACCTCTCTTTTTCCCAAAACAACATCCTCTGGGAGAATAATAGCTGTTTGTGTTTTAGCAGCGTGGAACAATATTTTCCTAGCCATCTCAACCTTTTCGTACTCACAAAAACTCTGTCCGATGTTGTAACCCTGTGCACACAGAAAAGTGTTCGCTAACCCACCGCCGATAAGTAAGTAGTTTGCAATATCTATAAGTTTATTAATGAGGTTTATTTTTGTTGAGATCTTAGCTCCGCCAATTATAGCAACCACAGGTTGCTTTGGTCTTTTAACAGCTTTATCAATCATCTCCATCTCTTTCTTCAACAACAAGCCACCGTAACTTGGCAAGAACCTCGGAACGCCTACAATCGAGGCATTGGTTCTGTGTGATACTCCAAAAGCATCATTTACAAACACATCTGCTAATGATGCTAACTTTTTTGCAAACTTTAAATCATCCTTAGACTCCTGAGGATAAAACCTAATATTTTCTAACATTAGAACCTCATTGTTTTTTTGGTTATCTATCTGAGATGTATCTCTAGTAAAATCATCGACCAACTTAACTTTATAATCTTTGAGATACTGATCTAATCTTTTTACAACAGGCTTAAGGGAGTGCTCTGGACTTCTTTTTTTTGGCCTATTTAGGTGTGATACTAAGATAAGTTTGTTGTTGTTTTTTAGTAGATACTTAATTGTGTCAAGTGAACGTCTAATACGAAAATCATCTGCTATTGTAAGATCAGAGTTTATGCTCACATTAAAGTCTACTCTGAGCAAAACTTTTTTGCCTTGAATATCTACCTGATCAATAAACTTTATTTTTTTCATATTTTTTATAAATAAAATTTTTAGTATTTAGATTTACGGATTATATTATAGACGATAATCTCTCAACCAAATCGACCAATCTGTTGGAATATCCCCACTCGTTATCGTACCAACCGTAGATTTTTACGAGGTTGTCATTAATAACTTTGGTGTAGTTAGGATCAAAGATGACAGAATGAGGATTACCGATATAGTCAGATGAGACCAAAGGATCTTGGGCATATTCTAATATACCCTTCATCTCGTTTTCTGACGCCTGTTTAAACACCTTATTAATTTCTTCAATAGTAACTGATTTCTCAAGTATCGCTGTAACATCAGTAAAAGATCCAACAGGCACAGGAACTCTAACCGCCATTCCGTCAAGTTTTCCTTTTAGTTCTGGAATAACCTTAACAACAGCCTTGGCTGCTCCTGTTGTTGTGGGGATAATATTAATTGCCGCTGCTCTTGAGCGGGTCTTCTTTTTATTTGTTTTATCCAATATGCTTTGAGTTACTGTGTAAGCGTGAATTGTTGTCAAAAACCCACTCTTTACCCCAAAGTATTTGTTTAAGATATAGAACATTGGAGCGGAGTTATTTGTGGTACAAGATGCGTTGGAAAACACAACATTATTTTCCCAGTCAAACTCCTTGTCGTTAACTCCTAGAACACAGTGAGGAGTTTCATTGTCTTTTGATGGGGCAGTAAGTATAACTCTTTTTACTCCACCGCGAAGGTGTTTTTTAAGATCGTCCTTTTTTGTAAAAGCGCCTGTTGCTTCTAACACGACATCGACTCCATATTTATCCCAAGGAATCTCTGCGGGATCAGATATCTGAGTAGCATATATCTTGTGACCGTCAACAGTGATAGAGGACTCATCGTGTGATACCTTTTTATCAAACGTTTTATAAACTGAGTCATATTGTAGAAGATAAGCAAGCATCTCTGGCTTTGTTCGTCTTGTGTTTATGGCCACGATATCAAAGGTGTCATGTTCAAATGAGATACGTGTAAATGCTCTTCCAATTCTTCCAAATCCGTTTAAACCTACTTTTAGTTTTCTCATATTTAAATAAATTTTAAGTAATTTTTAACCTCCTCTGTGCTACCTAGCGCAACAGGAACTCTTTGGTGAATTTCTTTTGGAACTATTAACATCGGGTTTGATTTTCTTGATCTTGAGAGACCTCCCGCTTGTTCGATAAGCATACTCATAGGATTAACTTCGTACATTAATCTTAATTTTCCGTTTGGATGTTTCTTATCCTCGGGGTAAATAAAGATACCACCCTTAAGAAGAGTTCTGTGAATATCGGCAACCATTGCCCCAATGTACCTGAGTTTGTATTTTTTCTCACCTTCCTTTAAAGACCTTAAGTAATCATTAAGACCTTTACTATATAACTTTGCGTATGCTTCGTTAATAGAGTATATATTTCCTGAATCGGGAATTTTTATATCACGGTGAGAAAGTAAAAAACTACCCATCGATGGGTCTAGCGTAAACATATGAACTCCTTGTCCAGTTGTGTAGACAAGCATAACACTGGAACCATAGATTATGTACCCAGCTGCAACCTGTTTTTTACCCTCCTGTAAAACATTGGAACTTTTGTGATATATGGAAAAAATAGTTCCAACATTAATGTTGATGTCAATGTTCGATGAACCGTCTAAGGGATCAAAGAACACTGTGTACTCTCCTCCTGCCTTAGAATAAATTGGTTCTTCTAACTCTTCCGAGGCTAATGCGTGTACAAGCCCACTTTCTAATAGTGTGTTTATAATAAGCTGATTGGAAAACTCATCTAATTTCTGGACCTCATCTCCAGATATGTTAGTGCGTCCAGATTTACCTAATATGTCCGTTAAGCCTGCTTTTTTAATATGAGAGGCAATAATCTTTCCAGCTTCTTGGATGTAGTTCATCAACAACGTAAAACGACCCGTTGCTTCTTTATGTCGCCTTCCTTCCTGCAGAATAAAATCTGTCAGAGTTGTTGGTTTTTTCATAACGTTTTAACTATTGAAAATCTTCACAGCCTCTTCGGGTGTTTTGTTCTCAATAGTAATAGCATACAACGCATTTGTAAATTTAACAGCCTCTTTTAATGATTTTTGATGTATATTTCTTCCCGTTGCGTTTCCAACAGTTCCTGCTGTGTGTATTTGGTCGTATAGTCTTTTGAAAAACTTTTTGGGATCTGTTGATGATCCACCTGCGCACACGACCTTTGTTTTTCCTGCTGCTAAAACAGCCTCCTTGAGAAGTTTTACCGGGTCGTCTTTCTTACTTTTTGGCATATTAACCTTCACAAAATCTGCTCCTAATGTAGCCGCCACTCCCGCAGCTCCTGCTATTAGATGAGCGTCTTTTTCATTTGAAACAGCTTTACCTCTAGGATAGGACCATATTATTGCTATTAGACCGTGTTCATGAGCTTTAGTGATTATCTGTGCTGCTTCTCGTAGCATTATATTTTCGTATTTACTTCCTAAGTAAACAGTGTATCCAACGCCTAAGATATTCAGTCCGGTACGTTTTTTTAGTTCAACTACTTGTCCTACATCAATCCACGCTGTACTTAGCGGATCCTTGTCTGGTTTTGGAATAAGATTTGTCTTTGAGTTTAATTTAACGAGATAGGGGATATTAGGGAAATCAGCGGCGTATCTGCATATTAATCCAAACTGTGTCGCAAAAACACCGATTTTTGATTTGTCTGCTATCTCAAAAAGATGTACAGGATCAGCGTCATCTTTTGCAATACCTTCTCCGTAAAAATCATTGTTCATGTGTTCTACCTTTTGATCTCCTGCAAACAGCATAAGCCTACCTGTTTCTTTTGTTAACTCAAGGTAGCTTTCAATGTATGTTTTTTGATTTTCAGGCCTAACATCGGCTGGAATATTAATGTCTTTAATTTTTAACATAGGAATTATCTCAATTTATAACAAATGAGTATCAACATATTATCTTTTGAATTTGTTTTTGTCAAATATGGTAGTTCTTCTTGTGACAACAATAAAAGTTAGTTATGATGTTTTAATGAAAGAGCTTTATTACAACCTCTGCAAATCAGTTGTAATCTTTTATTTTTTCTGTTTTTTTACGATATTCTGCCTTTTATGACGTTCTTTAGCGAAGAAGATGACACTTAATAACAAAGACAGCACAAAGAATCCAGTTAAGATAAGCGGAACCCCTTTTAAAATATATTTTTCTATCAGCCAGTGAAATTTATAATGGGGGATCTCAGTGTTTAAAGAGACCAGTGTTTGTTTAAGTAGTGGTCTCGCAATGTGTTTTTTGTACTCAAAGTTAAAAACTAAAGCAACCAGCCCTGAAAATAGAAGAAACTTAGATCTTGTTGGTTTGATAAGTATTAACGCGAACAAAACTCCTATTATGCCCATAAACAATAAAGGAATAGCGTTATGTAAGACTGTGAAATAAACTGTGTAAAACAAACTTTGTTTTATATCTGTTGGTATATTTGACATATGTGTAGTCTATATTGTAATATATATTACATATGAAAAACACAAATTTTTTGGATAGCATTAAAAAACCGGTAGATGATTTAATTCCGACATTAGAAGACATCTTTCTTAAAAAAGCTCCAGTGTTACCTAAAGGTTTTGTTGATTTTATAGTTGGCGTGCTTCCAATACTGACTTTGATAATAGCCGTGTTTAGCTTAGTTGCAGTGTTGGGTTTTGTTGGAGTCGTAACAGGAGTTCACATCATGTATTCTGCATTGTCTTTTGGACTTGGTCAATCTACTATTTTCTTATTGGTAGATACTTTATTGATGTTATTTATAACTTATCTTTCCTTCAAAGCTTATAAGCCATTAAGCAAAAAACAAAAAAAAGGATGGTACCTAATGTATTATGTAACAATGTTAGGATTAGTTTTTGATATTGTTATGTTTGATTGGGTAAATCTTATTATCTCTGGGTTGGTTGGTTTTTACCTTCTTTTTCAGATAAAAGAACGCTATAACTGATCTCCGAAGCACTTTAATTGCTTGATATTAAAGGTATTTACACTTGACAAATTAGCAGTCAATGTGGTAGACTGCTAATAAAGAAATGAAGGAACTTGTTATAAGTTTCTTTATCAGAAAGGGGGTGAGAGAAAATGACAGATATCATCCCAAAAAGGTTTTTAACTTTTCCACAAATTTCTTTATCTGATTTTTGGGGAGAAGATGAGAATTGGTTAACTCCAACAAACCAATCAGGATTATCTATTTATGAAGACGATAAGAGAATTTATATTGAGGCAGCGTTACCTGGACTTGATCCAAAAGATATAGAGATAACTTTTCATGAAGGATACTTATGGATAAGAGGTGAAAAAAAAGAGGAAGAAAAGAATAAAAAGAAGAAATTTTATAGGAAAGCTGCGACTTCATTTTCTTACAGAGTAGCTGTACCAGGAGAAATTGATGAAAAAAGTGAGCCAGAGGCAATTTATGAAAATGGAGTAATGAAAGTTGTTTTTAATAAAGCCCCTAAAGTACAGCCAAAAAAGATTAAGGTTAAGGTAGCTAAAAAGTAATATAAAAAAGTGGTTGTTTTTTACTAAATAGAAAAAGCCCCGTGTTTATACGGGGTTTTTGTTGATAAAGAGGCAGAAAGATAATACAATGTTTAAATAACATGATGTTATTCAAAAGATTTAAATACGGCGGATCAATAATACTTATTATCTTAATACTCTTTAGCCTGTTCTTTTTTACTTTCACTAACAGATCAGCTGAGGCTCAGGATAGAAAGAGTGATTATAGGGGAGTATATTCTCATAATGATTGGGAACCAAACCCAACAATAGCTAAACAGGATTTTATTAGCGGTGCGGAAGATGCTTTTGGGTGGAAAAGTTTGAATCCATCAAGAGGTAATTATAACTTTGGCAAATTGGATAGATGGATAGAAAAGGTAAAAAATAATGAAGGAAAAGCTGTTCTTTCTGTAATGCCTAGATGTGGTGCAAATACTGATAAGTTTGAACTTTGTGCTCCTGAGTGGCTAACTACATCTCAATTCAGTAACGTAAAGATACATTATAACGGTAAGGATATATATTTATTAGATTATAACAATCCAACGATGCAGAATGAGATGAAAAAGTTTGTTTATGCCTTAGCTCACAGGTACGCTCATAATAAGAATATAGCTGCTGTAAAGATTGCTGTTGGATACGAAAGTGAATCAAGACCAATGTCTGCTTCTGTAGTAGTAGCAAGCAGAGATATTGAAAAAGCAGCATATATTCAAGCTTGGGGAGAGGGAGATGCGAATAAAGCTGCTCAAGCTTGGATGGGTTATCAGAAAAAGCTATTTAGCTGGTATCACGATGCTTTTTATGTGCAAGAAAAAGCTACAGATTTACCGATAAGTGTAGTATATTTAGGAGTGTTAAATTCTCACGCAGAGGTGCAAGAACGAGTAAAGATAGCCAAGTCTTATGGATTTGGTTTACATCATACAGGGTTGGAATCAAATTTCTCTTGGAGTGCTAGTATTAATCATGTTTGCACATCGGATCTACCTGAACCTGAGGCTTACAGAGGACATTGGGAAGCAGTAGAGCGACTTCATAACGTACTACCGATGAGTTTTGAGTTTAGCCACCCGATTCCTAAATGTGGTTTTAATATTACGAGGCAAGAGCATATTTGGTGGAGTGTTCTTAATGCTTTAGATAAGGGTGGTTGGGTGATAGAGGTGTTTAAAGCTGATTATGATGGGAGATCTCAGATATATGGAGCGTTAAGATTCTTTGATAAGTATGCACGTAAGACTCCTTCCACAACAAGAGATGCATGGATAGCTCTACGAACTTATATTGATTACCCCAATCCTTATTCTAAAGACTGTGGATTTCCTAAAACGTATTGTCCTGATAAAGGAAATTATGATTTTTACATAACCCAAAACACTAATATATCAAGTGGTTCAACAATTGCCAATTTTCCATCTAAACAAGGGTATGCAGAGAAGAAAGTTAGAAGTAAGGACGATGTTGACTGGCATGGCCCTTGGAGTAGGCAAACAGATGCTGTTCACAACAAACCGTATCTATTTTTTAACATAAACGATCAGTTTATTAACTCGCACACGAAAAACACATATACTTTTGTGGTTTCTTATTGGGATGGTGATAGTGGGGATAAAGGAACCAAATGGGATTTGGTATATAAAGATAAAAATGGTAATACAGTACAAAAAGACGTTGTTTTAAGTGGTTCAGAAAAATGGGTAGAGAAAACTTTTCATCTTGATGATGCTGTTTTTAGCAACTCATTAGACGGAGGTTCGGACTTTGCACTTTTTTCACCTGATAGCACGGACGATTATTTCGATTTTGTCAAGGTGAGTGCAGATGGTTCTTCTAGTAGTACTTGTAATAAATCAAAGGATATAAATAAGGATAGCAAAGTTAATTTTCAGGATGTATTCTCAATTATTAAGAAGTATTTAACTCACAACATAGCTACGGATTTAGATTGTGATGGAAGTACTAATTGGGATGATCTGATTTTCTTTATAAAAAATAGTACTCAAAGCGATGAGAATAATAATAACGATAATGATAATGGAATCTCTAATTACTCTATAAGGATGAATTTAGTATGGAAAAAGGAAAACGAAGTTCCTAAAAAACAAACCCACCCTGCGATTTCTTATGATAGTGAAAATAACAATGTTTTTTTGGTTTGGGAAGATAATAGGAACGATCCGAAAAATGAAATAGATAAGTATGGTTCTGGGAATAATTCTGACATCTATGGAAGATTATATGATACAAATGGAAAATTAGTAAGTAATGAAATATTAATAGCAGGGGGAGGAGAATATGACCATACGGGTCGATATAATAACGAACAGTGGCCGGATGTAAAATTTAACAATAAAACAGGCTTATTTCATATAGTATGGATGAATATACCAAAGCAGGCAGCTGTAGGTGATTTTAAGAGAACAACCTGTTATGATGTGGCTTATAGAGTATTTAATCCTGTTGATAAGAAACTTGGTGTAGTTGTAACTGATGTGAGTGGTTACGTTCCGCCTGATGATTTAATTGATCCTTGGGGTTATAAGTATGATTGGAGTTGTCAACAAGAGCCTAGAGTAAATATAAGTGGTAAAAATATTTCTGTGTGGTGGCAAGATCATCGAGAAAGATATGAGCTTGATCCTGACACTTCAAAACAATTAAGCAAAGATATCTATGGACAGGTCATCAAAAATAATAATATAACAAAAAATGGTGGTTGGTTAATCTCAGCTAATAACAGAAGCAGAAGATTACCGATGCATCAAGAAAAAGTAGCTGTAGCTACAGATGTATCAGATGGTGGATTGGTTATTTGGCAAGATGAAAGAAATAGTGTATCTAAAGACCCTCAATATATAGGAGAAAGGCAGATATATGGAAGATTTATAAAATTTAGTAATAATGATATCAAATTGGAGAAAGAGTTTTTAATAAGCAAGAATTTGCCTAGTTTTTCATCTATACCTAGAATCTCTTATATTAAACCCCTTGACTCATATTTGATTACTTGGTCTCAACAAGATACGAAAGATAGTCAAATGTATAAAATATATTATAGCGTTGTAGATAAAAATAAATCTTTAGTTGATAGTCCCAAACTCTTGCCGGGATCAGTCTCAGATATAAATCCAATGGCACAACCTGTTTGCGCGAATACTACATGTGTTGTTGTTTACCGGCAACAAAAACAAGGACAATATTATATTTATATACATAATTTTAACTTATCTGAGTTAAAATTTAGCAATCAAACCTTTCAACTTACGAAAGGGAAGAGTTATAAATCGTATTTTAATACAACTATGGGTGAAGAGCGAGCTGATGAGTCAGATTTGTATGTAGCTTATGTTGAGTCAAATTGGATAAACTTAGCAAAAATTATTTTGCGAAAAGAGTAATTCAATCTCCATATCTTATTGCTAAAGTCTTGAGAGATAAAGCATAATCTTGTGTGTCAACAATTCCATCTAAATTTAAATCGGCTTTTTCCAATAACTTTTGTGATTTTCTAACTGTAAGAGATTGATGGAGAATATTAATAATAATTGCAAGATCTTGAGAGTCGCATATTCCATCTTGAGAGATATCTCCTGCGTAGATTGTCACTTTAGAAAAGTCAAAGGCGTTATCTCCGTCATGTAATAATATATTAGGAGCATTACATTTATAAGAATTAAATTGGAAGTCGGATGGTTGAGTGTCGCAGATTTTTTTTTGAAGATAGTTCTCACCTTTAACATAAACGAAGTATTTTGCTTGGTTAATATCAGCTTTGGGTATTGTGTAATTGAATTTACCTTCCCATGTGTCTGTATTAGCATCAAAATCAAAAGGAACATCAATGTACTTTATATTCTCTTTTGATTTAGCTAGAGCTATCTTAAACTTCATTTGCTTTTTCCAGGAATAATGAGATATTCCTTGTAACCTCAGTTTTATTGATAAAGATATGTTTGTATTAATTGGTCCGGGAGTGTTTGTTGGGGACAGTGTAGACGTTGAAGTTAAGGTGGGAGTAACAGTGTTTGTGAGTGTTACGTTTGGCAATGAGGTTGGAGTATTTGTACTCTGACCACTTAATATACACTTACAGAGGTCATTAGAGCAGTTGAGCGAATATCCTGACGAACATTGCCACATAGCAGTTTTATTACCATTATCGAAGCAAATTTGACCCCCAGTGGTGTCATGTATTGTGTTAAGAGTAGTTTTATTATCCGAGCCACAGTCATTTACTTTTTGACATTTTATTTTTTGTTCTATTTTGGTAGAGTTGTCTTGAAACAGTGCCACAGATACATCGTCATCTTGGTTTACATTTTGAATCAATATAGAGAACGACTGTCCTTTTAGTTCAGAAGCGTTGCACAGATCAACCTCTTTGTTTTGATAGTATCCTTTATAACCCTGACAAGCGTAATCGTTATCGTTTGGTCTTTTAATTTTGACAGAAAAGTTGTTTAAAGAAGTTTCGTTTTTAATATTAAGATATATAACACAGTTTTTTTTGTTATCCATCTCGAAAAAAATTCCTTGCTGAGGAAACGCATACATCAATTCATTTGATGAGTATTGAGAGTTAGCTTTAGAGTTAGTTAACTCTCTATTTTTCTTGCTGATGCCGATGATTATGGTCATCAGAAGAATAAACACAGTAAACACAATCAACGAGATGGTTTTAAAAGATTTTTGAGCAACTACTTTATTTTTCATTATTCTACTTTTCTTAATTATACTTGAGTTTAGCGTTGGATAAAATATGTAGAGAAGTTGATCTTTGGTAATGCGATATAATTTTTAACAGCTTAAATACTAGAGGACATCTAATAATAAAGGGTTTGTAGTAAGAGTATATTGTCATGTGAGTCTATGATGTAAATCTATTTTTGAGGATTAAATTTATTACTTTACTATAGGAGCTCATTATTTTCAATATAATTTACTAATGCACTTCCAATAACAAAGAGCGTTCCCGCTAATATAAAGGCGATTGCTCCATGTATAGAGATGAGTCTTTGGATGAAAGTGTAGATAAAGTTTATACCAGGTATGTTTAGAGATTCTGAGATTGGTACGGGAAATCCTAATACATCACGAGGAAATGACTCATCTGGATAGTGAATGAGTACAGTGTTATATAACAATAGAGTAATTGGAGAATTAATCATAAAAAGAAGACCAATGTACGATATAAGCTTACCAATCATGATGTTAATCAAATTATAATATGCAATGCAGGGTTTATCAAAAAACACGGGCGATTGTTATAATGTTTTAATAACATTTTTAAATAAGACAATGAAGATTGTTTCTGTAAGTGTTGTCACTCCAGCTTTAAATGAAGTTGATAATCTGCGATTATATTTTAACGCTTTATCTAATCAAACCTTTTTACCAAAAGAGATAATAGTAGTTGATCACAACTCACAGGATAAGACATATAAAGTTGCAACCTCATTTATCTCAAGGTTTAAATCTTTAGGTGTCAATCTAAAGGTTTTACAAGAAAAGAAGCCTGGGATAGCAAATGCTAGGAATACTGGATGGTTTAAAGCAACACAGCCGATAATTGCTTCTATTGATATGGATTGTAGGCCAGACAAGTACTGGATAGAAACTATCTGGAAGTGCTTTCAAAACGATAAGGAGATCTCTGCAATCACAGGTAAGGTTATTATGCCCGATGGTCCTTTTATAGTTAAGCTTTTAACATATTTAGATTGGTACAGACTTCTCTTTTATTTTTTAAAGGTTTTGTATGGGTTTCCTCATTTTCCAACCTCAAACGTGGCTGTGAAAAAAGATGTGTTTGTAAAAGTAGGCGGGTTTGATAGGAACATAAAATCAATTAATGACTTAGACGATATAGATTTATCAAGTAGAATAAGCTTATCCCACAAGATTAGGTATTGTTCAAGGATGATTATCACAACATCTTTTCGTCGCTACAAAAGAGGAAATGCCTTAAAAACTTATCTTCATAGATACAAAAGACTCTTGGAAATAGCCAAAAGGTTTAAGAGGATAAAAACAAAGAAAGCATGATTATTGTTTTGTTTTAATTCTCATTGAAAACGAGGAAGTTTTTCTAATACACAATATGGTGTATGAAATTTATATGCTGCTTGATTTTAGAAGCAGAATTGATTATAGTTTCTCTATGTTTAGAAAATATTTAATTTATCTTAGAGCTATTTTATCTACATTTTTAATTTTAGTATCAGTAATATTG
>JALWZV010000031.1 GCA_027002315.1 Candidatus Roizmanbacteria bacterium
TAACTAAGAAGAAGTAATCAAACCTTAATACAAAACTTAAAGAGAGTTTGGTTTAAATACAGAAGCATAGGTTATATAGGTAATACGAGTTGACATAGGGTGTCTCGTAGGTTGAATTAGCTGTTTTTAGCCTATCCCAATCGGCCGAATTTAACCTCGTAGGTTGAATGTGGCATATAGTCAATTGACTAAAAACAGCTATAGGTGATAATTAGATATATGCCAATGCGTAGAAAGACTTTTGTTGCCCCATATATCTATCATCTATTTAATCGCAGCATATCTCATTTTCGTATTTTTGATGCTAACTCTGATAAAACAAGATTTTTGCAGATATTAGATCACTATAACAATACAGACAGGCGAGGTATGCCTTTATCACGGGCGATTAAAAGCAAAGAATACGAGTATCACAACATTATTCTTCCTCGTCCAAATATAATTGTAAAGATACTTGCTTACTGTATTATGCCTACTCATTATCACTTGCTGGTAAAAGCGGTGCATGCAAATCAACTGCCTCGTTATATATCCAACATAGAGAATGCGTACACTAGATTCTTTAATAAAAAACATTCTCGTAAAGGTCCTTTATGGGAATCAAGATTTAAGGCTGTGATAATAGAAGGTAATGAGCAATTACTACATGTTCATAGATATATCCATCTTAATCCCTCAACATCTAATTTAGTTAATAACCCTGAGGATTGGCCATTTTCATCTTATCGTGATTTTATCAAAGACGATTCTTTGTATAAATTACTTAAGGAGATCTCTATTAATAACAGTCGCAAATATCGTGCTTTTGTTGAGAATCAAAAAGACTACCAAAAAACCTTACGCCTAATTAAAAAGAAATTGATAGACTAACCCAATCCTGCCATGTTCAACCTCGTAGGTTGAACTGGCAATGTTTAGAGCTTTATAGAAACCCGAATTCAACCTCGTAGGTTGAATTGGCTGGGGGTTAGTTTGGGCAGGTGAGGGATTTGCGGAAGCCTGCTTTTCGTGCATCGTGCTCTGAGCAAAACCACCCCTCTCCCTTGAAAAGCTCGACCTTTATCTGTTTGTAGTTTCTGCAATTTGGCAGAAAGTAAATTTTTTGTTTCCTTTCAGAGATGTTGCCCTTAATACTGCAATCTGGTTTTGGAGGTTGGGTCTGTGTACATTTGCTCGAGAATATCCCTAAGTGATTCTCTTTTGCTCTGTGGTATTTTTCGATAAATGATTTTGGCAGATGGCCTACACTTAAGTAATTAGCCAGACCTTTTTCAAGCAGTTGTTCGTTGATGCTTTCTTTGCTGTTTTTATCATAAGCAAAACCAAAGTATCTGCCTCTCCCGTAAAGAACGGTTTTTACCCTTACTTTTTTGTTTAATAGTTTTGAGGTTAGAAAATCTTTCGCCTCTTTCCACCCGCAGTTTCCAATTTCGGGCGCATCCACTCCATAAAGGCGGATAATTTTTTTGTTGTTTAGCACTATGGTGTCTCCATCAAAGATTTTTGTGACCTTTGGGAGAGAGTAAGCTTTGATAGAGAAGTAAGAAAGCATTCCAATCAAGAGAGCTATGATGATGGAGGTAATTATTTTTTTAGATTTATTTCTGTGCTTGTTAGATCTGGTTTTGCTCATCTTAAAACATTATACAAAAATGACGGTAAGTCCTATGTAATATAATAAACATGTCGGTCTGATGTTTTAGATGATTTGTATCATCTTTGTAATTGTTTCATTATTAGTAATAATTACTACTAATTGCAGAATAATATTTGAGGAAAGTCAAGCTTAAGTAGTTATTGTGGTCTTATAGCAGATTGGATAAAGCCAGTGTTGCGTGTGAAATAGTCTACATCTACAGGAAGTCCATGCTTCTTATAGATTAATCTAATTAAAGCATCAATACTGTAGTCTGGAGAAACTACTACAGGGCCCATATCTAATAATCCCTCAGGAATTAAAGGACGCAGAGGATAGAAATTTCCATGTCTGGATCTTTTAACTATTATTCCACTTGCTTGTCCTGTTAAAGTTAGAAAAGTAGTGGCTTCGTATTCTTCGTCCTTTTGAATAACTAAACCATTAATTGGATAATGTCGAGAATGATACTTGCGGAGTGGTGAGATAGAAAATAATATTTTTGCAGAAGCTATTTCGATATTTCCAACAGTGTTCTTGAGCCATTGAAAAAAGTTATTTTCTGCTCTTTCACAAGCTGGTTCTCTGAAGAAATCGTGATTTTTAAACTCAAAAGCTCTTTGTCGTAATAAACTCAACACGATTTGCCTTTCCGTTAATAAACGTTTTTCAGATTCACTTCCCATAAGCTTATTATACTATAGGATTTAGAGAATGTGCTTTTGAAATAACAAAATTACTTTGAAAGTGATAGAGATTTGAAACTATAGGAAATGGTAAGTCGTTAATAGAAGGTGTGATTTTTGAAATGAGACTGTTACTTTTGATTTACACACAAGATTACTCTTATATGTTTCAAGACCGTATAATGCTTGCTAGTAACTTGTAAAGAGGTAATAAGCTGTTTTTAATATCAAGCTTTGCAGTAAAAAGTTATGTTAATTTCAGACACCCTCTTGTATAAGAGCTTCTTTAAAAATGTATGCAACTATTCTTTTCAAAAAGAGTAACCTTGATTGTATAAGTTGTTAATAGCTGATGAAAACACTCTCTGAGCATGGTTGTTGGTTGTTAAGAAGTCTTCGTAAGTTTGATACAGAGTACCTAACATCTCAAGTGTGCGCTTGGCAGATATATCAGGGTTATCTTGCGATACTATGTATCGCATTATTGAGGAGGCAGACTTCTCGTCCGGAAAAGCACTATCTGATAGTTGGTATGCCTGGTGTTGTATTTCCCTATGGAACACTTGTTTGCTAACATCATGTGAGTTGCCTGCATAATACATAGCTTCTAAGATTGAGATGAGAGTTGTAAATCGTAAAGCCTCTGGTATCATACGCAAGATTTCAACTTCAGTCACATTGTCTGCTTGCACCTCTGCCATTAAGCGAAAGCCTTCCCACCAAGCGTTTTGTACGTATACTCCCGTTTGCGTTTTAATATATTCTAAAACTGTTGGATTGTAAGTATGTTTAACGACAATGAAAGCATTTGCCAGTCCTTGTAAAAATATGGGTAGCATAGTGTTAACAGCATCTAATTGTTCTTGTTGCGATTGTCTGACAAGAGAGACAAGATATTGTCCGTCAAAAATAATTCCAGGCTTCGGAAATAAATGTGACATTGAAACTGGCAAGTTGTTAGGAATGTGTGCCATATGTATGTCATTGTTTCTCATTGCAGTAATATACTCTTCATCTGTTATGTGATGATCATAGTCGTTTGAAGGAGGGCGACCTCCATACACAATCCTAGCTTGACTTATAAGCTGAGAAAGTTTATCTGCAGTTGGACTGTTTCTAAATACTCTAGCACATGTTCTTTGCAGAGTGGTTTTAATGTAGTGTAAAGACAAATCGGTTTCTACTTCTGCAAAAAGTAAATCGTTCAGACCACGATGTTCTTCTTGTCCCATAGTATAATAATACAAGGTGATATTATTAAAGTCAATTTAAACTTAAGGATCTCTAAATTAACGTAGCAGATTAGGTTGTCTTTTAAACGGATTAATTGCTCGCTTTTCAAAATACAGAAATGACGTTTCTAAGTCTGCTTTATAATGTCCTTCTTTATCTAGTTGACGCCTAATCCAGCCGGAGTTGAATATTACAGGAGAAACGTGTGCATGTTGATTCTCAATGGTATTTTTAAAAGTAATCATTAAAGATGAAAGCATATCTGGAAGTGGAGAGTTGGTGGAACGAATCATTATTTGTAAACCTTTTACCCATCTTATTAAACCTTTAAATATTGGTTTGTAATCATTGAACTTTATTTTTTCTGGTTTCCCAGTTTTTCTTGCTTTTATTATATCTTCAACTGCTATTCCTATGGCTTTTAGGATAATCAATTGTCCATTCTTTGTGTGGAAGAGGCTATAATCATGGTTAGCTGCTCCTATTTCTAGTCCATGTAAGTAAACAAGCATTTTCATAAATGGTTCTAAACGAGGAAATCTTTTTAAAAACATATTAACAGCGCCGTTCATTTTTATACTGTGGAGAACGGCTTCTTCAAGGTCGGTCAAGTAGGGTGATTTTAACATCGTAGCAATCTCTCTTATCTGGTTGGCATTTTCTTGCCAAAACTGTATATCAGGATGTGTAATAGAGAGTTTAGTTTCCATACAGTGCTTAATATTATACAACAAAAGTCCTATAGCATGGTATAATTTGTACTTAGTTATGGAAAGAAAATTGGTTGACCCAGTTGAAACTTATCGTTATCTTTTAACTCGACTGCTTAGGATAACAGCAGAGATGAGTGAGGAGGAGCGTGAAGACTATTTTTGCAGATCCCAGATAAATCCAATATTAATTGCTTTAGTAAGGGAAGAAGTTGAGTCTGATAAACTAACTGCAGAAACTATACATGATGTTAGTGTCTATGGTGGGACAGACCACAATGACCCCTTTTTTACCTAACAAACGTATCTCTTCAACTTTTGATGTTGAACTAAAGATGATTAGGAAGTAAAATTAAGTGTTAATTATTAATTGCTTAAAAGCAGAGGTTATACGTAAATTTATTTTCAAGTATGTATAAAAAAGACTGATACAACAACCTTTCTTTTAAGCGCTATTTTATATTCTTATGTTAAAACAGGTTTTTAAAAAGCTTTTTGCTGATGAGTGGAGCAAGAAGATAAAGGATGCTGAGCATGAAGCAAAAGCAATCAAACTTAAGGCAAGTGAGGAGGCGTTGCGTATCAAACAAGAGGCAGAACGTGATGCAAGAAAAACGCTCAACGACGCTCTTTTAGTCGAGAAAAGAGTGGCAAACAAAGAGAAGGCTTTGGAGGAACAGATAGAGAAGATAAACAGGGATAAGAAGAGGCTTGAGTCAATGGAGCAGGAACTAAAGCAGAGAAAGAAAAAACTGCTCGAGAAGTTAGAAAAGATTGCTTCCCTAAAAAGAGAGGATGCGAGAAAGATTATTCTTTCTGATTGGGAGAACAGACTAAAGAAGGACATAGTACAGCGTATTAAGGAAGCGGAGAAGGAAATAAAGACAACCGCTGAGGAGAAAGCAAAAGAAATTCTTGTTGACTCCATGCGTTATGGAGCAACAGATTATGTCACAGAATACACTTTATCTGTTATTCCTCTTCCCAACGATGACTTCAAGGGTAGGATTATAGGTAAAGACGGGCGCAATATACGTGCATTTGAGTTAGCAACAGGAGTTGATGTTGATTTAGAAGAAGAAGGAATAATTCGGTTGTCATCGTTTGACTCTGTTAGACGAGAGATAGCAAGGGTAGCTTTAGAGAAGTTGATAAAGGATGGGCGTATTCAACCCAGTAGAATAGAAGAGGTTGTTGCTAAAACCAGACGCGAGATAGAAAAGATTATGTACAAAGCAGGGGAAGAATTGGCTCACAAGGTTGGTGTGTTTAACTTGCCGACAGAGATAGTTAAGCTGCTTGGTAAGTTTAAGTACCGTTACTCTTATGGACAGAACATGATCTTGCACACTCTGGAGGAGACAAGGATTGGAATAAGCTTAGCTCACGAGCTGAAAGCCGATGTTGGTGTTGTGAAACTCGGTTGTTTATTACATGATATTGGTAAGACAATAGATAAAGAAGGATCTCACGTAGATCTTGGTGTAGAGCTGTTACAAAAACACCGCTTTCCTAAAAAGGTTATAGGTTGCGTAGCGGCGCATCATGAGGATGTTCCTTTTCCATCTGTTGAGGCAGTGATAGTCTATATTGCAGACGCTGTGTCTGGAGGCAGGCCGGGAGCTAGGCGAGAAAATTTCCAAGATTATCTAAAAAGAGTTAAGACAGTGGAGGATATAGCAAAGAAGTACAAAGGCGTTAGAGATGCATTTGCTGTACAGGCTGGAAGAGAGCTGAGAGTTATTGTTAAACCTGAGGAAATATCAGACGATAACGCCACTATCTTAGCAGAAAAGATACGTGATGACCTACAAAACAAATTTGAGGTCTTTCCTGGTCAGATAAAGATAACTGTAATAAGAGAGTTTAGAGCGGAACAGGTGGCAAAGATATAACTGCTTTTAGAGGATAAAAAAATAACCCCCTCTGGAATGAGGGGGTTTTGTTTTCTTCAAATAAAAAGAGATGGTTTATTTAACCATTCTTTTAAGTGTTTTACCGGCTGTAAATCCTGGTGTTTTGGTTGCAGGAATTCTTATCTCTGCACCAGTTTGAGGATTTCTACCTTTTCTAGCGGCTCTATTCCTAACTAAGAATGTGCCGAAACCAGTAACAACAACTTTTTCTCCTCTTTTAAGGGCTGCTCCAACTGCATCAAAGACTGCATTAACTGCGTCTTTTGCTGCTTTGTTTGTAAGCCCAGCTTTTTTTGCAACCTGAGTTGCTAAGTCTGCTTTTGTCATGTTTTTTCACCTCCTCACTATAGACGAACTTGTAATACTAAAACATTACATCTTTTAAAGCCTTTTGTCAATCTATATTAAAAATATCTTAATATAACAATCTATATCAATTTGGGGCTTTATGACAATAAAGTATTTCGTAAAAACTGTTGATTTTTAAAATTTTTAGTATAATAAATACATGAGAAAGAAAATCGCGACATTTTTTGTTGCGTTTTTAATCCTAATTTTTGGGGTTGTTGCAAAACCTCAAAGCGTAAAGCATTTTTTTTCGGGGTTTGTTTTGGCAAGCGTAGATGCCCAATCTTTAGATTTTGACAATCAACAAACCTATTATATTCTTCCATCTCCAGGTATATTGCCTGATAGTCCGCTCTTTATGTTTAAGGATATGAAGGACGATATTATAGAGATGTTCTCTTCTAATTTTGCTGAAAAAACACGATTGATGTTATTACACTCAGATAAAAAGCTTGCTATGGCTAGAGTTCTTTTTCAGAGAGGAAAGACAAAACTTGTGGTTAAAACCTTGTTAAGCTCGGAAAAGAAAATGCTCAAGCTTGTTGAGTTAGTTAAGAACAACAAAACATCTCCTAAATTTATTGAGAGATTAAGGTTAAGCGCCAGGCTGCATTCAGAGATTATTAAGATGGTAAAGAACGATGATCTTTATATAGATTATGTCTCCGAGTTTGACAAGCTTAATGAGATGGCTAACGAGGTAAATAAATCACTCAACACTCTTTAATCCTCTTTTTGTTACAATAGGCATAGTGTATGCTTATCAACAATATACTAATTTTTTTATTTAGTTTTTTTCTTTCTACTCAACTTGGTAAACACTTTTTCTTTAGTTTTTCTTATTTTAACGCTGTAAAGATTGATTATCTCTCCATAGCTGTTTATTTTACAGACATAATAGCTGTTTTAATAATTCTGTATAACTTTAAGATTATTTATCTTTACGCAAGGCGCCTTCTTAAACGGATTAAAAAGAAAAGAAACTCTTTTATTCTGTTACTCTTGATAGTTGTTTTTATAACTTTTAATGTATCTTTTGCCGTTGAGCCTTGGATAGCTCTGTATAACTATGTGAAGTTGTTAGAGGTGTTGTTGCTCTATCTAATATTTATCGATAAAAGATTTAGACTCAACAGGGCTCTAATTTTTTGGGGCTTGGGGGCATCTGCACTAATTGAGGTCTATTTAGGATTTTCACAGGTGTTGAACGGTTCTTCTATGCAGGGTCTTTTTTACTTTTTAGGGGAGAGACTGTTTTCTTTAAGCACGCCTGGAGTTGCAAAGGTATCACTTTCAGGGAGAGAATCTTTGCGCGTTTATGGGACATTTTCCCATCCAAACTCTTTAGGAGGGTTCTATCTGATGCTGTTTGGAGTTGTGTATACATCTAAAAGCTTTTCTAACCTTGCTAAACTAATGTTAGGTTTTCTTTTTGGTGTGTTGGTGATACTCTCATTTTCTAAGTTAGCGATTTTAGGGTTAGGTTTTGTGATTGTTTTTTATCATCTAAAAACTAAAAGTTGTGTGGTCTGCAAACTGTCAAAGTTAGGCCTGTTGCTTTTTTTTATTATCTTAATATTGAGTTACCACACAGATACTCTCACTGTTTACAAAAGGGTGGTGTTATTAAAAGAAAGCGTATTTATCTTTGTGAAAAGACCTTTGATAGGAGTTGGTCTTGGCAATTATATTCCAGCAAAATCATTAATCAAGAACCACCCGGAAAAGTTCTTTACACAGTATCGTGAGCCTGTGCATAATATTTTTGTCCTAATTTTTACAGAAATAGGACTAATTGGTTCGGTGTTATTAGGTTTCTTGTTAAAGAAAACTATTTCTTATAGATGGGTCAAGAAACATGCGGTTGTTTTGTTGTTGATACTGTATCTTGGCCTGTTTGACCATTATCTTATTACCTTGCAACAAAACCTGTTCCTTTTACCCTTAATTCTTTGTATGTAATAAGTATGGATTTTTATATAACAAATACGACAAAATAGCCTTGCAATAAGTTCATCTAATAGTATAATACTATAAGATTATTTATTAGCAAGAATATATGACGCACATTCTAAGTTGAAGTGCCCCACTTGCTAGAATTTGTAACAACTAACTCCTTCTGTTTCTTGTATCTTCTAAACTTGTATTTGTTTGCTTCTTCTTCCATAGCCTCTGCGGGTGTTCTCCACCCTAAACACTTCATAGGTCTGTTGTTTAACTGATTTTCTATGTATTGTACTTGTTCTCTTGTGTATTTACCAATATTATCACCTTTGGGTATATATCTTCTTATCTCTTTAATTGTTCTCTCAACAGTACCTTTCTCCCAGGCATGATATGCTCTGCAGAAGTACCAGTTAATATCATGTTCTCTAGATATCTCGATATGCTTTGTGTTCTCTCTTCCATTGTCTGATGTAATACTTCTTATTATCGGTTTATGTGACTTTTGAAAAGACTTTAACAGTTTTATACTCTTTGTTAATGCTTTTTCTTTGCTTATTGCTGTTTTATCTTTCATTTTTGTAAGTATTGTATATCTAGTTCTTCTCTCTGACTCTACTGATAAAGCAGCTCTGTATCCACGACCGCTTTCCATGTTATCTGTCTCAATGTGACCAACCTGTGTTCTTCTTTCTGCTCTTGTAGATCTTTTATCAATACTTACTGCATAAGGTATAGGTGATTTAAACTTTGCTTTATTAACACCTCGCTTTGTTTTTTTGCGTTTTTTTCTTCTGTTGGGTAAATACTCCCACAGCTTATGCTTTTTACCCTTGCCATATATGTACAGATATATAGCCTCAGTAGATATATATATCTTGGGATAAAATACTTTTAATCTGTCTGATATCTGCTCTGGAGACCATTTATTATTTCTTAGTTTATCTATTACATGCATATATGTATGTAAGCTCTTAAGCGGTGCTTTGGTTCTCTGATTTATAGCTCTTTTATTTGCAATCTCATGAGCCTTGCAGGGAATATATGGTTTACCAGCATATCTATTTCTTTTATACTCTCTTGCTATTGTTCTGTGATTACGATTTAATACTTTAGCAATATATCTAAAAGACTTGCCTTGTTCTCTTAGAGCATAGATAATCTCACGCTCTTTCAAACTTAAATGTTTGTACTTTTTTAACATTAAATATTTACACCCCCTTTCCTAGTTTATTTTACTAAAGTGGGGCACTTCGTTTTGGGATGTGTGTGACAGAGGAGAGATATTGGGGATCTTTACGACAAAAGGATGTTTTAAAACCTCCTGAAGGATTTATTCCAGGATTAGGACATATTTATGTAGTGATGGGCTCAGGAGCTAGCGATATAGGAAAAGGTTGGCTTGCTGCATCAATTGCTAGTTTGCTTGAGGATCCTTTAGTGGTAAAAATAGATCCGATGTTAAACGGGGCTTTTCCTAACAACATTGGAATGAGATTGGGTACAGCATCTGTTTCTGATGACTTTCAGACTTATAAACATTTTGGTCTCGAAATTTCTCCAGAGCAAAATTTAATCATGGGTAAAGTTTTAAGAGATTTTATGGTAGAGACAGAGACTCCACCTTTACTTGCACCAGGTAAAGAGAAGAAGCTCACACATGCAGATGTATCAGAGTTTACTGCTCAACGAATTATAGCCTTGATGAAAAAACGCCAACCCAGAAATGTTGTTATAGAGATTGGGGGTATTCCGGAGGACTCAGAACATGTTTATTTACTCGGAGCTCTTAGATTATTAGGAGTTCATTCGTTAGTTGTTCCCGAGATTGTTATGCTTTCTTTCTTTAATCATGTCAATTTAAATGGGAGGGATATCCCAAAAAATCAAGTAATAAAAAATGGCGTAAAAAGTGCGATGCGCAAATACGCAGGATTGCTGTTAAAGGCGATATTTGTTAGAAGAAACCACGTTCCCTTAGAAATTAGTGATGATGAGTTGAGAACAGAGTTAGAGAGGATTGCGCATGAAACTCAGATTGCTCCAGAAAAGTTTATTTTTCTTGATAATGTTGACAGCGTGGACGAAGAGAGGGAGATTGTCGAACAAAGTGGTGTATTTACTAAGGAAGATAGTCCAGTTATGATTAGCGCTTGTGTTCTGGGCCTTCCTTGCAGGTATAATGGAGCTTCAAAACCCGTTGGAAGAGACTTAAATATGTTTCTTTCTAACGGACAAGCTCTTTTATTGTGTCCTGAGATGTTGGCCGGGCTGCCTACTCCAAGAGGGCCTTTTAATGTTATTGGCGGTACGGGTGAAGATGTGTTAAATGGCACAGCGCGGGTTATAGATGGAGATGGTAGAGATGTAACCAGCAAGTTTATTAACGGTGCAGTAGCCACATTAAAGGCCTGTTTATCTAATGGTGTTCGAAAAGCGGTATTGAGAGAAAGAAGTCCTTCTTGTGGTGTTAGTCAATTAGTAGGAGCAGATGGGGAGCTTTATGATGGTAGTGGTGTAACAGCAGCACTTCTTCGAAGATGGGGGATTGAGGTTATACCCGCTGACTCAATATAGCCTATTGTTATCAAAAAAATAACTATTTAAGAGAGAAATTTATATTAAAAAGATGGAAAGAAAATCTGATGAGGTAGATACGTTTTACTTTGCTGATATTCTTGAATCAGCATTTGATATTCGTTCACATGGTATTGGTGTAATGTCCCGTGCTCTTAGATTATTTAAAAATGGGGTAGATTTAGATGATAAGAGTGTTTTAGTAGGTATGGGGACAAATTACTTAGTAGTACCGTATCATCTCCTCAGAAAAATATAGGCCTTTTGTTATAAGAGCATCTGCTTATAAGCTTGGACTGATGCTTGGGGTTACTGAGCAAGTATTTTATGACGCTTATATGAGTGGTGTTCCAGTTAGTGCAGACTATAGGCCTGACGGTTGTGAGGAAGGATGGAGAAAGTTTTTTGGAGAAGAGTTACCGACAATATCTCAGTTATATCATGATGCGCGTGCAACTTTTACTTCTGTTGCCGGCTCAAATGACTCTCTGATTGCGCAGGTATTACAGCTTTCGCTAGATGAATCTTGGTTTGGGTAAAATGATTTTTAGAAAAAAATACATCTAAATAAAAGCCTTAGATGTGTTTTGTTCTTAGTTTAAAGTTGTTCCTGTAACAGCAGCTGTAATCTCTTGTAAGGTTAATTCTTGTCCGAGTATATAATTACGCCTTTCTTGTGGAGTTAACATGTTTTTGAATGCTTTATCAAATCTTTTAATTTTATCTGCACTGGTTAATAAATCAGGTAATTCGCCCTTGTTTGTACGCATATTCTTAGCGTCGTCAACCATGGATCCTATTATGAAAGGATTTAAGTACTCAAAAGCAGACTCCCTCATGATATCTACTATGCATTGCACACCATCTTGATAACTTGCTACTTGAGGGTTTAATATCTCCAAGTAATCAAGCAAATATCCGATACAGACAACTCCTGGAGCTCTTCCTTCACCCTTTGTCTTTCTGCACTTTCAAATATTTTAGTAAATCTCTGAGAAGCAAGAAGACTAACTAATTGTTTAAACGTTACGTTACTACCGACTGTTTCTAAAGTTTGTCGCAGTTCTTCCTGGGTTAAAGAAAGTCCCCCAGGATTTTTATCTAAATGACTCAAATATGCAAGTTTTAATCCTTTTATCAGTTGTTGTGCACCAGCTTCTTGGTTGCCTGGATGTGCTGCTAAACTATTAGCATTACTTAATATAGCCTGTTTTGATATATCGGTTAAATGTCTTATAGCATGGTTAGGTTGTAATAAAACATCTCTAAGCGGTAATGCTTCTAAGTTTTCAACACCTCTTTTTCTCTCTGTCATATGTCCTATAGTATAGTATAGAACCGAGCTATTGCAACCTTAAAATGTGGTTTGCCACCGCAGACGTAGTTTATCACTATTACATAAACTTCAAAAAACCTTTGATTTCAAAGAGTTTTTAAGGTTTCTTTTAACGCTTCTTTCAGTTGCCTTTTACCGAAGCCACTTTTCAGAAAAACCTCTCGAGCCTTCGCATCCCTTTTGTTTATAAAATATTCATAGTGAATTAATAAGAAAGGTCGTCGAAATTTTGTTGCTTTTGAGAGACCTTTAGCGTGTTGTATTAGTCTTTTCTTGAGATTTTCTGTGTAACCTGTGTAAAATTTTTTATCTTTTAGACTAAAAAGAGTATAGACGTAAAACCTTTTTTTATCTAAATAGTTTGGAGGTAATTGTGGCAAATTTGATCTACTTAACAAGTTAAGTTTAACTTAATAACAAAACGTCAGACGTTTTGTTTGTTAAAAATAATATATATTAAGGTGCCAAGTCTTACTTGGCTACCTCGTCTAACTCTTTAAAAACCGAGTTAGACTCGGTGGTGGAGATGCCGGGAGTTGAACCCGGATCCGAAAAAGCTTTTAAAAAGCGTTTAGTTGAGAATAGACCGTTTAAATTAATTCTTAAGAGAAAACGGTCAAACTCTTAAGAACGGTACTGGTCTTTGGTTTACAGAGCTTTTAACCGCCAGTTTTGTCAAAAGACTCTGCCTCGATTGGTTTACTCTTTTTTTAGATTGAGTCGAGGAAAATCTAAAAAGAGGAAACTACTTAGTTCCATGCATAAGCATAGGCACGGTCATAGACACGAGGCCTAAGTTGTGCAAAATAAGCAGCTTCTGCAGCGTTTTCGTCTGCATTTAGTTTTTGCTATTTATGGATAGCTCCATCTCAACCGCTTTTTTAAAAGGACTTTCCCGTCGAGGCCCATCATCCCCATTAAATTAAGCTTGTTATTGATTTTTAAGGTGCTCCTTAAGCTCTTTCTCTGCAATTCTCTGCAGTTTTCTTTTCTTATCCAGCTTCCTTTTTTCAATATCTGTTCTTCCTCGAGCTAATGCTATCTCTAGCTTAATGTATCGCCCTTTATTATAACATGATAGGGGAATAACTGTCAACCCGCGGGATGATTGAAGCTTAGTCTTTATTCTAATAATCTCTCTTTTTTTTAAGAGTAGGCGTCGAGGCCTTTGTTCGTCGTAATTTTTATTACTCGAGTATTTATACTTATATATAACTGCTTTAGTGAGGAAAACTTGATTATCTATATTTTTTATATATGACCCCTCTAACTTTATTCTACCTTCTAATACAGACTTAACCTCATCTCCTTGCAGTTCAATACCTGCTTCATATGTTTCTATGGCTTCATAGTTTCTGCGAAAGTACCTGTTATAAATCTTCATAATATAGATATTATACTATTCTCCCTTATCTTTAAGTTTGTTTATGATGTCCTCTAAACCGTTGCCTTGAGAAGAGTTTTCAGCCTGCGGTTTTTTATCTTGAGACATACCTTCTTGATTTAGTAAGCTATCTATCTTTTGTTTTTCTCCCTCTTGTTTCTCAGTATCTTGAGTTTGTTGAGTTTCTGTTTCATCAACCTTAGTTTGATCTTTTTTCTGAGCCTCTTCTTTGCCCTCATTCTTTTCCTTCTCTTCATCTTTACCTTCTGCATCCTCTGATAGCTCCATCTTCATCTCCATAGTCTTAGCTTTGGCCTTCTTTTTTTGTTGTTGCACATCAACAAACTCTTCTTCCTCACTTTCTTTCTTAACTTTTTCTCTAATCTCTTTCTCTTTCTCAATAATCTGCCTTGTGCTCTTAGCAGCCTCAAGCTTAGCTTTGAGGTAAGCAATTAGTTGTTCAGGAGAGAGGTTGTTTATCATAAACGCAGGGATGATATAACTTATCTGGTCCAGAGCTTCATCTTTAAGTTTAGGATCATCAGATAATAATTTATTTAAGACATTTGTGATAAACACAACGTCATTATTAACCCAGTCCTCTCTTGATTTTATGTTTTCTGATACCGGAACCTCTCCTTTTTCATATTGGTTCATCCACATCTGTCTAACATCTTCATACTCTTCTATTGAGACTCCCTCTGGCATCTGAATTACCTTATCGATGTTCTGCTCAGGAGCCTTTATTACATCCAACTGAGTTTTGACAATTCTTCTAATCACTTTCTTATCAGCACCGGTGTCTTTAGCGACTTTGTCCACAATCTTATCTTCTTTCTCTTTACTAACAGCACCTTGTTTTTGCTTGGCTGTGGTTACAACAGAGGATAGAACTTTTCTAACAGTGTTCTTTTCTGTATTTGTTTTTGTAGCGATCTCTTCAACAGTTGTGTCTTGTAAAACATCGTCAATGTTTTGAATATTTACTCGTTTAACAATTTCATGTGCAACACTTAATATAGTTAATACCATGTCTTTTCCAACATTAGTTTGGGTTGCTATGTTATTTACAGTTTGTTCCTCTTGTGTAATCTTATGTACTTCGGACACAACATCGAGCTTCTTTTCTGTTGTCTCAACAAGTTGTTTTAAAGATGAGACCACCTTAACGACCTCCTCACGTTTGGAGTTTGATAATTGAGCTACTTTGGTTACAGACTTGAATGGTTGTGTGTTAACAGCTTGTGGCATATTCTTTACAATAACCTGAACCTTATCTTCTGGAACGCCCGAGTTTTTGGATATTTTGGTTATAACTTCCTTGTTTTGAGCGATGTTGCTGAAGAAATTATTAGTTGTGTTTTGCACCTGAGATACAGGGGCATTTGTCTGTGTAGAGACTATATGTGTAACTGGTTGAAGAGCTGGTGTCTGTTGTACGAACTTTTCTCTCTCACGGAGTTGTTCGTGTTTGGAAGAGGAGATTACAGACAGAACATGCTGTGCAACCTTGTCATTTTTCATCGAACGAGAGAATAGTTCGTTCTTTATTAACATATACTGTCGTTTTTCTTCTTTGGTTTGTGCTCGTGCTGGGTTCTTAAGCATCTCTATCTGAGTTCTGAATGTGTCTCTATATTGCTTATCTGTTTCTAGTCGAGCTATATCTTTAAGACTACTAACTCGCATATTTAACGATCTAACAATGTCTTGAGTCTTTTCTTTCTTAATTTCTTGTGCGGTGTAGAACTTTATCTTTGTTGTCTCTGATACTTTAGTTGTGTCGGAAATTTTTTGCACCTGAGGCTGTCCAGTACCAAACGAAGGTAAAATAGGAGTAGGTGGTTTTGGTGACGGTCCATGAGGTTTTGCTAATTTGTCGTATGCAGAAAGCAGGAAATTTTTAATTGCAACAACGTTGTCACAACAATCGTTTCTGAATATTCTCAACAACCACCAAGGGAAGAAAATGACAGACCAAAGCATAATTAGGGTGAGAATGTACTCAACGAAGGTGTCCACGTAATTTGCGCTGTTTAGTATCTGTAGGTGTTGAGCTGGACCTCCGTAGAGAATGTTCGTTGCTGTTGGGAAAACATAACCAAGCGGCAAATTTCTACGGCTAAAGTTAAAAACGAATGGAATTCCTGCCTTCCAAAGTGCTGCAGTTGCTCCTAAAAATAGTGCAAACAGTGGTCCATAAAACAACCATTGAAAGAACACACCAATCCAAATATAACCTGTGTTCCTAATGAGAGGGAAAGGTAGTAAAATAGCTAGAAATGGGGATACAAAAAGTAAAAACCACAACAAAACCTTTCTTAACAGAAGCATTATTCCCATAACATAATATGTGACATTTGTGATTTTTAAGAGGAATAACTCAGCCTGTACTGATTCTTGAACACGTAGATTTAGATCGCGATAACCTACAAAGTCGATGTAATTTTGTTCTGTACTGTGCCCCGAGGCAAAGTAGATGTTAAACAGATCTTGTCCTCCATATTTTTCTATAAAGAATCTCATTGAGACCTCCGATATTTGTATGAGCGCTATTACTATACTTGCAGAGAACACAGCGTAGAGTAACACCATTATCACCTTAAAGACCTTTGGCCACACAGTGATTTTATTTGAGTACTCGGATCTTTTAGCTACTATTATAAATAAACCGCTGATAGCGGCTACCAAAAGAATAAGAAAAATTGTTACATTTTCTGAACCTTTCCAAATTTCGTATAGTTTAGGGTGATTATCTATAGGAGAGTTATGCAAAACCCAGTAAATAAATTGTCTTGCGCGCTCGTCTGCTTTTCCTTGAGCTGTTATCTCTGGATCTTCTACCCAGAGATGATTAACATTGGGAGCCTTTTTCCAGTCCTCAACTTTTGTAACACATTTTTCTCCACGTGCTGAATAAATTGGGTTTAAAGGTGTTGGACAACCGCCTACGATGGGGTCCTGAAGAAGACCTGAGTAATAAGGAAAGTTGTTTTCCGCACTCACTGTTTTAGGACTAGTAAAAGTAAGAGCAAAAACACCAGTAATTACAATAATTGCAGATAATAATCCTAAAATTATTTTTCTGGACGCCCGAACCCTGTTTTGCATCTTAAGAGAACTTCTTAATGATTATAAATGGAATGGAAAGAACCATTAAAGCTACACCTAAATATTGAAAAGTTTTTCTAGTTCGTGTGCTTCCAGTTTTTGGTAAAGCTGTTGGAGTTGGTGGAACTGGTGTGCTAGTCGATCCGGGCGGGGGTGTGTTTGTTGGAGTTGCATTGGGCGGAGGAGTTGGTGTATCTGTTGGTGACTCTGGTGCCCAGAGTACACACAGTTGACTTTCTCCTGGAGCTGTAGCAATAAGTTTGAACCTAACGTAGGCAAAAACTCCAGCACCAGAGAATGGTGTTTGGCTTTCTCCTGTAATTAACAATTTTCCTCCTCCTAGTTGTTGAGCGGACACAACTGGAAATGTGTTACCTGGAGTAATTCCTTCGTATTCTAGATATTCAGTTTCGTAGGTCATTCCTATTTGAATTGAGGTTAAACTTTCTCCTTGAGTGTCAATATTAATAATAAAGTCATAGCTTTCACCTCGAGTTAGTTCACCACTTGGAGCGATTAGATCGAACTGTGTGGCTAAAACAACTGATCTTAGGGGGAGGGAGAACAGTGTAATAAAGAAAACTGCAATTATAGAAATAAGAAACTTAAACTTATTTTGCATACTCTAATATTAAAGTATATTTTCATTCTTGACAAGGGTCTATTTATTAATGTAGTATGAATTTATTATGAAAAAAATAACTAAAGCCTTATTAACCTCTTTTTTCTTTTTATTAACAGCCTTTAGTGTTTTATCCACAAAGACTTATGCCATAGATCCGGCGCAGAGTCAGCACTGGGTGTGTTTAGATGCTAAAAGGTGCGATAAGGCAGGAGCAAATTGTTCAGGGAAAGGACGTGCCGTTCACAGAGCAAAACTTTCTCCAGATGGAAAACTTCCTCACAACGAGCAGAATTTCATAGTTGAATGTATAGAACTCCCAGATGGACCTATATGTACAACCGGTAACCTAGGAGTTACGACTGGAGATATTGGTCAAGTCGAAGGGGTTTTACCTGGAGATGCTGGTGATTTTAGCAGGATAGGGTTTAAGTTTGAAGGATTATTTCAGAATGATGGAACGACGGCGGTGACACAACCAGTACAAAGTGATGCGGGAGGAAGCTTTGTTGTTAGTCCTAGTTTGGAATGGCAAAGTTCAACAACTAGAGGATATGACCTAAAGTTTTTTGCGATTAGTTTTTTTGATCCACAGGTTAATACTGGCGGTGGAGGTGGTGATCAAAATGCAACTTTTGATTTTGAGAACGCAAATGAGGATTGTGAGTCTATAAGATGGGACCCTTTTGGGGTTGCGTTTGATGCAAGAACTCTTGAGCCATTAAACACAACAACAGTGACGATAATGAAGAAAAATCTTGTGACGAGCACATATAACAAATTAATTCTTACTGGAGTGACCAATCCATACGTTACGAAAGAGGACGGGGGATTTAGTTTTGTGGTTCCGAATGGAACATACAGGTTAGATTTTTTAAAGTCTAATTATGAGCTTGCTACTCAGGAAGCAGCTGTTCATCCAAATTGGAAGTATATTTACTCAGATCTTTACTTTGGTGATGACATAATTGAGAACGGAACAATTACCCATAATGATGCTCCTTTGTCTCCAAAAGGTGTTAGTGCAAGTACTCCAGCTACTCGCATGAACCTAAATATTTACTTAGAAAAAGCAACAGGAGATACTATTGTTGAAGGTAGACTTTCTCACCCATTTTCAGCTATAAATGTTTATACAACTGTGATGCAGGGAGGATCTCCAACAAAAGGAAGATTACTGGAAGGTAAACACACTGACAAGTCTGGTCGTTTCAAGTTTGTGGTAGCAAGTACAGATTTGGCCGATGATGAGTCATGTTGTTTCCTAACATATCACAAGGAAGATCTACGTGGAGACTTAACTAAATTTATTAAGGATAGTAAGCCTGAGGCTCGGAAAGATGGTTTAGTTTCCAAATTTATGGCTCATGTCAAAGGCCTGTTTAGACATGATGTTGATGCGCAGATGCATGAGGGAACCTTCTCTTTTAGTCCAATCTTAAATTATATAGAGGGTTATGCTTATGATGCTAATGGAAAAGCGATGCCGAACGCTAAGGTGGAGATTTATCTCAAATCCGCAACTTATCCTTATTATCAGACTGTTACCGATGAGAAAGGGTATTTTAAGATAAACTCAGAACATCTACCGTTTATGCCTTATACAATAAAGTATGTTTCTAAGACTGGACAATTTGTGAACACAACAACATCTAAGTTTTTAAGCGATAATAAAGAGTACATAACTCAAAACAAGATTCAAACATTAGTTTATAAATCGTCCACAGGTGTAAAACCAAAGCACCATCCAAAAACAACCTTAACTCCAAAAATAACAGAACAGATGGGATCAAAAAATGGAAAAGGTAAGAATATTAGTGGATATCCAAATGGCTCGTCTTCTAAAAAGGGCGTTGTTGGATCCACAATACAGAATAACTTTATGCTTGTTGTAGGGATAATTATTTTGATCATACTTGGAGTAATTGTTGCAGGTTTAGGCATCTATCTTTATAAAAAGAAGTCTCAAGACAATGTGATATAAAAGAAGGGAGAGTGATTTAGAGGTAACTTCAGTATAGAATGTTGTCTATAGTCGGTGGTGTTTATATACTTCTTGTCTTTATAATTTCTTCTCATGTTGGTCAAGGTTTTTTCTGGAGCCGTTGTTGGTTTAGAAGGTATACTAATAGAGGTTGAGGTTGATGTGGCGTCTAAAGGATTTCCTGTTTTTACGGTGGTAGGGTTGCCTAATAAAGCAATAGATGAGGCTAAAGATAGAGTAAGGACGGCATTAAACAATACCTCGTTTGAGATGCCTGGTTCACGATTAACCATCAATCTTGCTCCGGCAAATATTCCAAAAGAAGGCTCAAGCTTTGATTTACCAATGGCTATCGGTATACTTGCTTCTTCCGGGAAGTTGTCTAAAAAGATGTTTTATAACAGTTTGTTTATAGGAGAACTTTCTTTGGAGGGTAGCTTAAGACCTGTTCCTGGTGTGCTTCCTATAATTTTGATGGCAAGGAAACAAGGGCTCAAAAATATTTTTTTACCTTATGAGAATTTAAAGGAGGCGTCATTGGTTAACGGCATTAATATTTTTCCTGTTAAAAAATTATCAGAGCTTGTGTTTCACCTAAATAGAGTTAATCCTATTTCTGTAGCTAAATCTAAGAATATATCTACTTCTAAAATCACAGATTATGAGTTTGACTTTTCTGAGATACAAGGCCAATATAAGGCTAAGAGAGCTTTAGAGATAGCTGCGGCTGGTTTTCATAACGTTCATATGAAGGGGGTTCCAGGAGCGGGAAAAACTTTGTTATCAAGATCCTTTCCATCGATCCTGCCTCCAATGAGAAGAGAGGAGATCTTAGAGGTTTCTAAAATATACTCTGTTGCTGGTATGTTGCGTGATAATAAAGGATATATTAAAACAAGGCCCTTTAGGTCTCCTCATCACACAGTTTCACGTGTTGGTTTGATTGGTGGCGGAAGCAAGCCGAGACCAGGAGAGATATCATTGGCACATCGGGGTGTCTTATTTTTAGATGAGTTTCCAGAGTTTCCACGTTCAACACTGGAAGCATTAAGGCAACCTCTAGAAGATGGCGTTGTTACGATTTCAAGAGCTTTGGGAAGCTTGACTTTTCCAGCACGCTTTCTTTTAATTGCTGCCTCTAATCCTTGTCCTTGTGGATATCTTGGTCATCCAACTCGAGCATGTACCTGCACTCCTTATGAGATAGCTCGTTATAGGAAGAAACTATCAGGACCAGTTTTGGATAGGATAGACTTACACATAATCGTTCCTCCTGTAGAGCAGAAGGATATTAATAAAAAAACCAAAGCTGAGAGTAGTAAAGATATCAGAAAACGTGTTATTAAGGCACGAGAGTTGCAGATAAGACGTTTCAAGAATTATAGAATTAAGACGAATGGAGAGATGAGGTCAGCTGATGTTAAGAAGTATGTAAAGATGACAACCGACGCTGAGAGCTATTTAATCAAGGCTTTTGAAAAGTTTTCGCTCTCGGCTCGAGGTTACTTTAAGGTGATTAAGGTTGCACAAACAATTTGCGATTTGGAAAGTAAGAATGTTATAAACATGTCTCATATATCAGAGGCGTTAAGTTTTAGGAATATTAATACATAATAGCTGTGCTTGACAAGAAAACCTATATTGTTGTAACATACTTGCATATGAAAATTGTACAAGAAATACTAACCCTTATTACAAAATCAGTGTACGCAGTTGATTATACTATAGATAAGTCATCTTTAGGCTTTACCCCTCCTGGAATGTCTGAGGTGATTACGTTTGTAATACGTGCATTTTTCGTAATTGGGGGCTTAATGGCATTGCTCTATCTTTTACTTGGAGCGCTTGCTTGGATTACATCGGGTGGAGATAAAGATAGGGTAACCAAGGCTAGAGAAAAAATACAGGCAGCAGTTATCGGATTGATTTTGATATTTGTTGTCTTAGGATTGGTGGTCCTATTAGAGAATGTTTTGAGTATAGGACTAGGTATTAGTAAACCAATTCAGTTTCCACAACTCATTCATCAATCAAATGGAGGTAGTTTCCAATACCCTCATTAACATAGAATAATGTTAGGAGTTATATAAATAGTGTTTTATATAGACGTACAGAAAACCTTTATCTTTAACAATGATTATCGAGTTATAGAGCTTCACTTGACATAAGTTATGGTGTTGTTGTAACATACTTACATATGAAAATTGTACAAGAAATACTAACCCTTATTACAAAATCAGTGTATGCAGATGACATTACTGTAACTGCAAAGTTAGGCTTTACCCCTCCTGGAATGTCTGAGGTGATTACGTTTGTAATACGTGCATTTTTCGTAATTGGGGGCTTAATGGCATTGCTCTATCTTTTACTTGGAGCGCTTGCTTGGATTACATCGGGTG
>JALWZV010000032.1 GCA_027002315.1 Candidatus Roizmanbacteria bacterium
AGATTATTATCGTTAAACAGGAATGTAAACAAATTCGAAACTCTAAAACTCGGAAATATTTTTCGCCTCCTTTATTTTAAATTTTCCCACAGAGACTCTTTTTAACTCGTGCAGATAAGCACCTGTTTTTAGTTTCTTTCCAATATCTCTAGCTAAACTACGTATATAAACACCTGATCCTGTCTCTACCTTTATTTTTAAAAAGGGATAGTTATACTCTAATAATTTAATATCGTGAACAATCACATCTTTTGATTTTATTTTAAAATTCTCTCCCCTTCTTGCTCTTTTATAAGCAGGAACACCATTTATCTTTATAGCAGAGTACTTAGGAGGAAACTGTTTTATCTTACCTGTAAATTCTTGTAAGACATTTTTTATTTGTAACAAAGAGGGTTTTTTATTCACATCAATTTCTTGAATTGGTCCCTCGAGGTCATCAGTTTCAGAAAATGCTCCCAACCTAATAGTTGCCTCATAAATTTTTCTCGAATCTTTCAAGATTTTTGAGAGTTGTTTTGTGTCTTGTCTGCCTATTGCTACAACCAAGACTCCAGTTGCAAGTGGATCAAGTGTTCCTCCATGTCCAATCTTTTTTCCAGGATAGTTCTTTTTTAACTTTCTAATAACATCGTAAGATGAAACTCCTTTTGGTTTGTTTACAGCTATGATCATTTTACTTACATTAAAAATAATATATAATTATCCTTTTGTTGCATTATATCATTTAAGTATTGTATAATTTAGGTCGCACTGCGGGAGTAGTTCAGCGGTAGAATGTCTCCCTTCCAAGGAGAAGGTCGCCGGTTCGAATCCGGTCTCCCGCTCTTATTTTTTAAAATAAGGGCCGCTAGCTCAACTGGCAGAGCAACAGCCTTTTAAGCTGTTGGTTCGGGGTTCGAGTCCCCGGCGGCTCACATTTGATATAAGAGAGTCCGTAGCTCAGTTGGCTAGAGCGTCACGTTGACATCGTGAAGGTCAGAGGTTCAAGTCCTCTCGGACTCACAGTACAGAGGATGATTGTGAAAATTTGAGAATGTGTTATAATCTATTTTTCCTTGAAATTTTTTTGAGATTCAGGATTTGGTATTTTGTGTTGGACCCGTGGTGTAGCCTGGCTTAACACGCGTCCCTGTCAAGGACGAGATCGCCGGTTCGAATCCGGTCGGGTCCGCCAAAGTATAATATTATAAGATATATAAATTTACACTTGACAATCTTATAATATTATTCTATAATTGCATCAGATCCTAAGGTTTTTCTCTATGCGAGAAATGCTTTAGGATTTTTTTTATGAAAGAAAAACTGTTTATAGTATTTTTTGTTCTGCTATTAATTCTCACATTCCCTAACCAAACACACGCTAAAAACGTAATAGCGGGAGGTTCCGCTGTGTTAAAAAATGAAGATACTCTTAACACAATGCAATCACAGGAACGCTTAGAGGCATATATCAAATATATGGCTATACATAATGTTTTAAAAAGATACAACTCTCCGCTTTTACCTTATGCTAAAACTTTTATTGAATCTTCTATAGATAACAATCTTAACTCATATCTTGTGGTTTCTATATCTGGAGTTGAGTCAGGATTTGGTAAATTTTTAATTCCCGGAACATATAATCCTTTCGGGTGGGGACAAGGTAAAATATACTTTGAATCTTTTGAGGATGCGATTAACACAGTCTCTCTTAAACTTAGAACTAGATATATTAATAAAGGAGCCCATAGTGTTTATAGTATAGGTTTAATCTATGCAGGAACAACAAGTTGGTCAAGAAAGGTAAATTTTTTCATCTCTCAATTTAAACAAGAGGAGGAAAAGATTAGATCATCTCTTTTACCCCTCCCTCAGTTTTTAATGTAATTAAAAAACTTTTTTAGATTTGTTTGGAGGTTAATGTTCTATAAAGTTTATATTGCATACCGCTTAAAATACTGTAAAATACATATATTCCTTTATTTTCAACCAATTAAGGAGTATTAAAAATTAAAGAGTTTATATGAAATATAATTACAATCTTAAGAGATTACCTAAAAACACTATAGAAATTACCTTGGATATACCATGGAAAACAATTGAGGAAGAATACGAGAAAGTCTTCGACGTTTTAAGAAAAGATTTAGTGGTTGAGGGTTTTAGAAAAGGAAAGGTTCCAAAGGATATTGCAAAAAAACATTTGAGTGAAGCAAAGGTTTATGAAGAGGTTGTAAAAACAATTCTACCTGTTATATACAACGAAATCATTAAAAAAGAGATTGTTTTACCTGTAATTCAACCCCAAATCTCTGTTGTAGATACCAGTAAGAACAAACCATGGAAATTTAAGATAAGTTTGGCTGAAAAACCAACTGTAGAGTTGGGTGAATATAAGGAAAAGGTTAAAAAACTTAAGAAAGAACTAAATTCCCCTAAAATATGGAAACCGGGAGACAGTGAAAAACCAACACAAGAACAGCACAAGAAACAGAACGAGGTTCTCAATAAGATATTAGACCTCTTACTTAAAGAATCTAAGATTGAGATATCTGATTTAATCATAAAATCTGAGTTGGATAGAAAATTAGCAGCTTTGGTAGATGATGTCAAAAAAGCAGGCTTAACTATGGACTCTTATCTTAAAGCAAAAAACACAACTATAGATAAAATAAAAGAGGCTTATAGAAAAGAAATTGAAAATATGTATAAGATAGAGTATATCATTATGGAAGTTGCAGAGAAAGAAAATATAAAAGTGGGAGATAAGGATTTAGAGGCTTTGTTCAAGAATATTAAAGACGAAAAACAAAGACAATCAGCTAAAGCTAATAGCTATTATTACGCATCTATACTTAGAAAACAAAAGACACTGGATTTTCTATTAGGCCTGTAGTATAATTTATAGCATGAAAATGGATCCTTTTAAGAAAAGCAATAAAAAGAGTGGAAACTCTGGTGTAAATTACAAAAACCCATGGGAAGGAGTAAAATCCTTAGGGTCTTCAACTGTTAAAAAAAGTGTTTCCGAGATGGGAAGCATAGCTACAGGAATATTCGATCAACTGATGGGAGCCTCATCCAAAGACTCGGTTAATGAACGTCAATACCCAAAAGATTTGTCAGAAAGAGCTAAAAATGTTCAATCATCTAGAGTTGAAAAAAAGAAAACCATCTTTGATTTTACAACTCACTATGAAGAAAATATGGTAAGACAACAAATAAAGGAGTTAACACAAAGAATTAAGGAAGAGATGAAGGCTATCAAGTCAAAAAGTGAGTCGTTAGATCAAGAAATACTGGAGGTAGAAAAGGTTGTTATGTCTGAAAATCCTAAAAAACCAGGAATATACCACGTTAGATTTCTGGAACTTGTTCTTAGAATACTAAAAACTCTTAGACTAAAAATAGGAGAATCTAAGACATGGCTTCAAGCTATGGTTAGTAGAAAGAAAAAAAGAGGCTCTCTTTTTGCCCACTTATCTAAAAAGAAAGGGACTCAGTACTCATTATCTCAAGAACTTCAAATAGCCAGACAAAAAGGATAAATTACTAATATTTCTTGTATATTCTCACAACAGGGTGGTCAAAGACCGTCCATGTTTCCTCAGCGTACTCATCATCTTGCGAGTATATCGTCTTACCAAAAATTTTAAGAGTCGGAAATCTTGTAAACTTGGCTACTTTATTAAATCCGTATCTACCAGTAAATAAATTTGTGTAATAAAGGTTTAGGTTAGGATATCTATTTTCTTCATAATCACATTTACTCTTTGAATATGCTAAAAAATAAGGAGAATAATTCCTCTGTCCGTCTGGAGAGATACAGGTATAATTCGCAAAAATTCTCCTTGATGGAACAAAAACATAATCACTTTTCTTAAGATTACTTTCAAGACTTTTTTTCAATTTTCCTGTTAAATCGTCATCTAAATTATAAAAATTAAATGATACCACTGTGTACTCTTTCTGATGAATATTCTCTTTCCTCAATTTTTCAGAGTAATATGGAATGTCCACAACATTCGCTGTCTCAGATAAAATATAGCTGCCGCTTGGAATATTTTTATATATCCATCTAGATGCTTCTTGGCGAACATCCTCAGTATTATATATGTGTAAATACCCTAAAGCAGGTATCAAAGATATTAAGACTAATAAAGTCAAGAGTATCTTTGATGTATTACGGTACAGCCTTAAAACCAACAGAGATACAAAAATTAACGTTAAAGGAAATACTGGTGCCATAAACCTTGTCCATTTTGCAAACATCGCTCCAAAGGAAATAAAGTATAAAAGAAAGGCTATTCTTAAAAAATTAATCAACTTATTTTTCCACGACAAAAAGAAAAATCCAACAATAAAAAAGATAAATGAACCCATTCCTAAAGCATAAGGAAACACCTTTTTAAGCTGAAAAAGATAAGGGATACTATCTATAAACTGATGAGTGTAAAAAACAAAAACTTTTCCTGTCGCAACGGATGATTCATACGTCATAGAGTTAACAAATCCAGAAAAATCTATAAAATTATACGGTGAGGTTAAAATAAAGATCAAAAATGAGACAGCAAACAAATAGATAGACTTTATATAAGCGATTCTCTTTTTGTCGCGATAAAAACTAAAGATAGCAAAAACAGGTAATAAAAGGAAAAATACTGAGGATGTTTTTATTCCTACTCCAATTCCACCCACAACCGCAATTAGAAATAGGTTTTCCTCACTTTTATTTCTTAAAAAATCTAAAGATAAGTAGATAATGAAAGTATATATCAGAGATAATAAACTTTCTGTTGTTCCAAAATGAGACATCTGAATCAACACAGGAGAGAATATAAATATTAACATAATCATTATTGTCTCGAGAACGTTTTTTTTCTCGTAAAACAAAGAGACTATCTTAAATGACAAATAGATTGTTAGAAGGGAAGAAATGGCAGATATAATCCTCAACCCTATTGTCGCTAAATTGAAGTCTAAACCCACCTTTAATATATTAGCTGTAAACAAAACTAAGTATAATGGAAGCTGACCATAAGCAAAAAAATGGGGATTAAAGCTGTGAGATCTATACATATCTAATATTGCCATCGTCATATTTCTCTCATCAGGATGAAATGGAAAAGGAAGACCCCAGTTTAAGTGAGTAAACCTTGTATAAAAAGCAACTAAAAATAGAGTTATGAACACTAACCATTTGATTACTCTACCTATTTTCATTCAAGTTGAAGAATAAAGTGTATAACTCCTCGACTCCAGCTTCCATTAGAGGAAGGATTGTATTTACTCATAATTTTAACAATGGATGTCAAACCCTTGTCTATATAGTGTTTTTTAAGACCTAAGGACACTGCTCGTATTGCTTCATCGTATGACTTAAACTTTGTAACCTTTCCGCCATATATTCCCCAACCCCAACAGTTATATGAATCTTCTGGTATTTTTTTACACAGATTAGACTCTTGCATTGCTATAGCTGGTAAAAGTCTGTAATCAAAATGATACTGGTCAGCCAAAGCAACTATCTCCGCCGAATAATCAAACAATGGCGAGTCGTATTTTCTAAAAAAGTTTTTAAGGTTAGCTACTCTACCATCTTTTGTCTCAATCTCTACCTTATAACTTCCAAGCTCTAATGGAGGCTGATTTGAAGCAGCAATTGGCCTTTTATGTACCACTGGATCAATCTCCTCTAATGTTTGCTCAATTTTCCTGTATGTCTGATATTTTTTATCTAAAATATTCACTCCATAAACGTTAACAGCTGTGAGAATAAAAAAAGCTACTGTTAAGACAAAGGATTTTCCTATTTGTTTTAACATAAACTTTAGTATAAAAACTATTCACTTAATAATCAAGACCAGCCATTTTCAACCTACGAGGTTGAATTGGTCATTTTTAGCCTATCCTAGTCAGCCGAATTTAATCACGTCAGACGTGACAGGCCTCGTAGGTTGAACAAAATCATTGCGAGGAACACAGTGACGAAGTCATGGCGAAGTCAGGCAAGTCAGACCACGTCGAACGCGGCTTTGCTTGCCCAGATCACGCTCCGCGTGACAATCCCCGCCGCTATGATAATAGACGTAGTAAAACCTTCAAGGTTAAAGAGGATCCCGATTCATCGGGTGACGGGAAAACCTTGAAGGTTAATTTAGGCTCCCGCCGCTATGATATTCAATACTAAATACAATTAATGTTTTTCATTAGGAATTAAACATTAACTCATTAAAAATTCTATTTATGTTTGGAACATTGGAAATTGGGATTTGTTTACCTGCCCGCATGCAGGCGGGGATATTAGAAATTAGAAATTATTTAAAAATTAGGTCAATTAGAAATTTAATATATTCTTCATTCATTAATCTTCACTCGTTATTCGTTAGAATTTACATTCTATAAAAGTAGGTAAAAAATGGTTTATCTTTTATTGTTTTGACCAGCTTTTTATCAAAATACCCAATCTTAAAACCATGAGAGATGATTAAAGCTCCCTTTTTCGCTGTTTGCAGCTTATTCTTTAGTTTATCTATGAAATTAGGCATCAAAAAGATATAGATTACATCAGCCTTTGCAATCTTGTCTGTTTCCAGTATGTTCTCGACTTTAAAAATTGCTTTTGAGTTTTGAAATCTAGCCTTAAGTCTTGAAAGTGCGATCAGTACAGGGTTAACGTCTATACCAATAGCCTTAACGTTATAAAGCTTATCAGCAAGTATTACCGTTCTTCCATCTCCACAGCCTAAATCCAAAAAAACTTGATTTTTTTTAAGTCCAGCCTCTTTTAAAATCTTCTTCGTTTGATCTGAGCTAGTTGGGACAAACGGAGACCCTTTTAAGTTAGAGATAAATAAAAAGAAGGTATAAACAGCAAAAACCACTGAAAACACCAGCATAATTACAACTAAGATAAGATAACCGACAAGAAGAATTAAACTTAACATTCAACTATTATATAATAAAATGTAACGCAATAAGTAACTTATAATTTTGATATCATAATAATATGACAAATATATTTTTAGGATTACTAGTTCTTGTAATTCTCATACTTGGATACCTTATTTATTATCTGAGACAAAAGACGGATCCCGCAAAAACACTTGAGGAAATAGAAAATAAACTTAATAAGATATACAAAGACACTCTTGAAAGTGTTACAAAACAACTTGTTCTCTCATCAAAACAATCTTTAAAGATAGAGAAAGAATCGATTAAGACAGATCTTGAAAATAAGAGGCGTGAGTTAAAAGAGATGGTTGATAATACTTTAAAAGAGTTAAGAGAAGCTCAGAAAGAAAGATTTAATCTTAAAGAGGTTACCGAACAGCTAAAATTAGAAACACAAAATTTAAAAACAGAGACCACAAACTTGAGAAAGGTTCTCTCGAATAATCAAATGAGAGGGCAGTTTGGTGAACAGGTTGCAGAAAATCTCCTTAGAATGGTTGGCTTTAGTAAAGGTGTTGATTATGAAGTAAACACAAAGCTCGACACGAAAAAAACACGTCCAGACTTTTCTATATTCCTCCCTGACGGAACAAAGATAAACGTTGATGTTAAATTTCCTTATGCTAATTTGCAAAAACTATCAGAGACAGATGACGCTATGCTTAGAAAGGAATACGCTAAAAAATTTGAGACCGATGTAAAGAACAAGATAACACAGGTTACCACTCGTGATTACATTAATCCAGAAGAAAAAACGGTGGACTTTGTTATTCTTTTCATTCCTAATGAGATGATATTTTCCTATATTTATGACAAACTTAATCATGTTTGGACTGATGCGCTCAAAAAGCATGTTATACTATCCGGTCCTTTTAGTTTTACAGCTATTTTAATGCTTGTAAAACAAGCTTATCAGAACTTTAATTATCAAAAAAATATACGCAAAATTATCACTCACATAAAAACATTTGAAAATGAGTTTGGTAAATACACTGAAGAGTTTGTGAAGATAGGTTCAATTATAGAAAGGCTTTCTAATCAGTACGAAAAAGTAAACACCACACGTACAAGACAGTTGCAAAGAGTTATGGACAAGATTAAGATAGAGGAAGGTAGTACACAAACAAAACTTTTAACATAACATATGTTGTATTTTGTAGGAATGCCCTTAGGTAATATCGAAGATATTACCATTAGAGCAATAAAAACTCTCTTTTCTTCTGATATTATTCTTGCCGAGGACACTCGTTCTGCTGCCGATATTCTGTTTGAGTTGAAAAGGAAATACTCAGAAATAATTCAACCTGTTCCTAAGATAGTTTCCTACTATAAAGACGTAGAGATGGAGAAGCTTCCACAAGTAGTTATGTGGTTAAAAGAAGGAAAAAAAGTTTCTCTCATCTCGGAAGCAGGAATGCCGTTAATCTCCGACCCCGGCTATCTTTTACTAAAATACGTAAAAAACAACAATATCGAGTATGACGTTATCCCTGGACCAACAGCCTTCACTACTTCTTTAGTTCAATCAGGATTTCCTTTAGTAAATATTCTTTTTATTGGGTTCATGCCCAAAAAAACAGGAGAGCTCAAGAAAAAGCTGGAGCAGTTGAGGATTACGTCAAGAATTTTTGAGACTCTAACGGTTACAGCTTACGAATCCCCTTTTAGACTAAAAAAAACCATTGAGTTGATAAAAGAAAAGTTACCAGATGCAAAACTATGCATCTGCCGTGAACTCACAAAAAAACATCAAGAAATAATCCATGAGGGTGAGATAAGCGAGTTTCTTAAAAAAGAGGTAAAGGGAGAGATTACACTGGTTTTAAGTTTCAAGAACCAGTAAAGTGCGTTCTATTTGGGTCTAAAAAATTTGATAATTTACGTGTTATTTTATTAAATCCAGCGTAAAGCAACCCCACAATCAAGAATGGAATAGCTACTAAAGGAAATTTATCCTCTATGGATGTTAAATATTGGTCCCCTGCTCTTGCTGCAGCATCATTAATACGTTAGTTGCTCATGTCCTATAGTATAACACAGGAATTTTAATCTCACAACCCCATCATAGCTCTCACCTCAGGAGCAACCATATCCAGACTCCAAGGAGGATCAAATGTAAGCTCCACATTTACAGTCTTAAATCCGACCTTTTGAAAGTGTGATATCAATTACCTAATCTTGCTATTATATTATTAATATATTCTCCTTCTTCAGATTGTATTATCAAAGAATGTCTTTTATTAAGAAACAGAGTATTTTTTTATTATGATAACCAAAATATTATACCTATGATGTAAAATCATATTAAACTTAAATTACTAGAATTTTTAATACTTATGGAGGGAACAGAGCAAAAAACTACTCAGATTAAAATACCAACACATCACCACTCGTTAAGAAATACTCTACTATCTCATGTGCTAAGAAACGAAAATTTCCAAACAAAACTTGAAAAATTAGGAATACAGAATTTAGACAATATAGATGAAGTTCCCAGTCTCCCTTTTAAACAAAAAAAAACTTTACTGACAGTTTTCTCTGAACATCTTCAACAAGAATTAAAACCGAAGGATGAAACAAGCAAACCAACAGAGTTTTTGAAACAACTCAGAAATGAACAAACACAAAGGCAATTAGAAGAAGTGTTTCAAATCTCTTATCCTATCGATCTGGACTTGCTTTCTTTAATTCTTTTTAGAGTAAGAAGCGGTCAATCAGAGTTCACAGTAAAACAAGAAAAACTCACACCTAATGAGCTTATTAACAAACTTGCCTCGGGACATGTTACTCCTGCAGAGGTAGGAGAAGCGTTGAACGCTGAAGTTTTTAAACCTTCAAGGATGGAGATAGTTACTCAAAGACAATCTCCAAACCCTCTTTCTCAGTCGTTTGCAGAAGCTGTCTCAAATAGCATTGATGCTATCTTAATCACAAAAGAAGGTCATCGAACTGTAGGTCAATGGGGACGAGGAATTAAGATGCTCCTGAACTTTTTAGAAACTTCAAATGACAAAATTACCATAACGACAAAACAAGAAAATAGTGCTCCCTATCAAATAGAGCTATCTTTAAGAAACGGCAGGTACTGTATACAGGCTAAAACTTTAGACACAGCAGATAATCTTGGCTCTCACGGAACAGTAGTTGCCTTACAAAAAGATGTTCCTCTATCTAACAATTTACAAAAGGCAATAGAAGAACGAATTAAACAACGTTTTATGGTTATCCCATCGTTGGATATAAACGTTAATAAGCAAAAGGTTAACGGGAGAGAGAAAATTCACCATATAAACGGACAAGTACTATCAAAAGAAGAAAAACAAGGAGAAATTAACGTTGATATATCGCCAACTCAAGTTACAGTACAAGATAACGGTGTAGGTATGAGTAAGGAAACTTTACTTTCTATGTTTACGCCCAATCTTGGAACAAAAACTTACCGCGAAATTAACGAAATAAACAAAGACGAGTTTCTTCCTTTTGTTGATGTTTTTTACAAAGAAGGGGAAGAACCCAATATTACTCTAGCACGAAACAGAGAATTAGTTGGAGAAATAAGAGAAGAAAACAGACTAAATCTTTTTTCTCACAACTTAATAGTTGATCTAGGTCCATTGGCACAAGTATCTGATGCTAGAGAAGGAGTGAGAATTAACGAAAATTTCCAAGCCGCTCTGCAAAAAGTTGTTGAAATAGTTGCAGAAAGCACACAACCAGATGCAATAAAACTGCAAATTTTTAATTCCCTGACAGAAGGTTTATCTGCATTAGGAGGAAGAAAGATTGGAGAGAAACGTCAAGAACACTTTCTTATCACTCAAAAAATAATTAATCAGATTAGAGAAGAAGTTAAACCAATAAAAAAAAGATTAGAGAAGCAAGGATATACTTTTCTTCCAAACAATCCTGAGTTTCAAGATCTTAAGATTAGTCAAGATAAAAAAACTATTTTTATCGACCCTCTTCTTTTTGCATTTAAACCAGAAAAAGTTCCTGTTTTAAAAGAGGTTAACGAGTTCACCTCTCAAACGGGTAAAAGGCTTTACCTTACTGAATTCGCAGAGAACTCTCAGTCTACTCTTATTACCATAGAAAACGGTTTTATTCTTGATGAAAAAGTCTGGGAAAAAATCATTGCAAAGAAACAGTTACTTGAAACCCTTCCTGCAGACAGTCCTGAAAGAAAAGAGATAGAAGAAGATCTTGTTATTTTAACTGAAGCATTAGAGCTAAGACTCAATCCCGTCTCAACTTCATATGATCCCAAAGAAAAAGGCCATATTAACAAAGATAAAAGAGAAAATAGAGTTATTTTTAGTAAAAGTAGTGACACCACTCTAGAACAAATAGCAGAAATTGATTGGCCTGTTTGGTTAACTGAGCAAGATAAATTGAAATTAATGAATGAATTAACTTCCAAATATTCTTTTGAAGAGGTTGGTTGGTATGTGAACGAACAAGGTGAAATAACTAATATCACTACTCTTTGCCCCCTACCCGATGGAAGAGTATTAGTCGGAGGAACCCATGGTGGACATATTATGATATATGATCCTGAGACAAACAAAATAGAAAGTACGGGTCAGATATATCAACCCGGTAATCAGCATTCCTGGGAGGGTATAATGACCTCCTTCTCTCTTCCCAATGGAAGAGTATTGATTGGAGGTTTAAACGGAAAAATCATGATATATGATCCTGAGTCAAACAAACTTGAGGATACGGGACAGACGTATAAAGATTTTGAAAGTAATAGAGAGCGCATAAATACTTTTTTTCTCTCTAACAAAAAAGTTTTAGCTGGAGGATCTAGTGGAAAAATTATGATATATGACCCTGAGTCAAACAAACTTGAGGATACAGGTCAAGTATATAATAAACTTGAAAATTCTGGCAAACAAATAACTACTTTCTCTTCTCTTCCTGACGGAAGAGTTTTAATTGGAGGATTTGGTGGAAAAATTATGATATATGACCCTGAGTCAAACAAACTTGAGGATACAGGTCAAATACTTGAAGATTTTATCGTGGAAAGTATATACACTTCCATTTCTCTTCCTGACGGAAGAGTTTTAATTGGAGGATCTAGTGGAAAAATTATGATATATGACCCTGAGTCAAACAAACTTGAAGATACAGGGCTAACATGTAACTCTGAAAAGGTTCAATATCCAATACTTGGTTTTTCACCTATGACTGCTAACGGAGATATACTTATTGCAAACTTTGACCGTTATACACCTGTATACAACGTAAAAACAAACACGCTAACTCAGTTAAACACATACTCCTCTACAGAAGGCGAAGAGATTCCTATGCATTTTACTACTCTACCCGATAAAACCTCTTTACTTGTTGGAACAAACAGAGGAAATGTAAGTGTTTTAAAAGAAAAACTATTTTCGCTAACAAAAGAACAAACTGTTCTTCTGCTAGAACATCTTTACTCAAGTTATCCTCACTCTCAAATACTAGTTGATTCTTTTGTTGATTTTTTCAAAAACAAAGATCAAGACATATCTGCTTTTGTCGAGTTTCTCTCCAAAGATGAAGACATATTAAGCCTAATCCGCGATAAATTAGATAAAGTAGAGGACATGACTGTTTCCTTGCCGGAGGAAGAAAAGATAAAGATAAAGACCAGAGTTTTAACTAATATTATGCACTCTGCGTTGTGGTCTTTCAACAAAACACTAACAAACGAAGAAATTCAAAAGATAATCAATAATCCCTCTCTTTTCCTTCTAGATTTTAGTTATATCAATCCCATTGTTGATAAAGGTATTATAGAAAAGTTGCTCAACTATCCATTTCCTGATGAAAAGGAACAAGATGTATCATTTCTCTTTGAATATCAAAGCTTTTTTAGTCTAACAAACAGTTATTTTAGTATAAATAAAAACCCAAAAGAAAGAGAAGTTTTTTTAGACAAGCTTTTTAAGCTTTACCAGTCTTCAAGATATAGACAGAGATTAAAACTGCTTCCATACTCTGAGGAAGAATTAACTGCTATGTTCCAAAGTAGCAAACCTATTGAGTACGGTGTCAAACAAAGAGGGGTATTGGAGTTTTTAAAAAGAAAGGGTGGGGTATTAGCACAAGAAATTAGTTGGCAACAAATAATAAGGCAAGAACGTACAGAAGGAGAGAGAAAAGATATATTCACTCATCCCGTAGCTCTTTCTGAGGTTATCTATCTCAACCGTGCTCAACAAGTTAATGACTGGTCTGGTCTTGTGGATAGGCTTAATAACCCATCTTCTACCAACTTAGATCTAGAGGTATTTCGTCAAGAGTTGTTAAAGGAAGTTACAGGTCAGGCTGTTGAGGAAGGAGTAGCAAGACGTGAGATGATTCAAAACGCAGTAGATGCAATAAAAGGTAGATCAAACTTGCAAGAGGGAAAAATTGAAGTTGATATAAGTTATACTCAAGACCCACAAAAAAACTATTGGCTTATAGAAAAGTTTTCAGATAACGGGACAGGAATAAAAGATTGGCTCAAATTCTTTGTTCCAGGTGAGACAACCAAAGATGTAGGTGATTTCGGCTTCTTCGGCGCAGGCTCATTTAAAATATTTGAGGGTGTTGACAAAGTACAAATACAATCAGGCACAGGTGATGGAAAGGTCTATAATTTTACTCTAGAATGGCAGGAAGTAAAAGGAAAAAGAGATTTAGTAATTACAAGCGCCTTTCAAACTCAAGTCGCTTTACAAGGTACAACCATTCAAAGATTTAAAAAGCTTTCTCCCGACACACCGCCTGAGCTGGAAGCGGGGATAGTAGAGGATGACTACATAATGTTTGGAGGATTAATCGCAGGAGAAACACTTGGTGAAAGTGCAAAATCAAGGATTAACATCTATCTCAATAAAGTTGATCTTGCAGAGAAGATAACAAAAAGAAAAAGACTAGCAGAGTCATTTTCAAACTTTGGTGAGATTGTTATAACTGAGTCTTCTCTTCCTCCTTCAGTAAGCCACGGCATAGGGCTGAGAATGAGCGACTTAGATGATAGATACTTACAATATATTCCTTCTTCACTAAGAGACTTTGTTAAGAGGAAGAATTTATCAATAATTCTTCCTGCTGACTTGCCTTTGATTAAAGATAGAAGCAAAATAGCAAACGAGGAAGAACTATTTGATCCCTTGTCAAGAAAAATTGCAGGAATGGTAATAAAACTTGCCACTCAAGAACTAATAGAAAATTTTTACTCTCGAACACATGGTATAATAAAAGGTAATATCTGGAAACCTCAAGGTTTTCCAGACGACTGGTTTGTCAATCCTCAATACTCAAGACTATACACAAGCGATGCATTTCCAGAGATAAAAACAATAATAGAAAAACTAAACCAAGGGGGAACTCTCTCTTCTAAAGAACTGAACCTTCTCTCTCAAAACTTTGATATACAAAGCAGGCTTGCTATGGTTTTGGTTGCCTTAAATGTATCTTTTGAAAAAGAAGGAGGAAATGTTGAAACTACGAGCCTGTGGAGTATGAGACTAAAACAACTCCATGAAGCACTAAATTTTATATCAGACTCTGCAACTCGCTCACATTTAAAACGTTTATTAAAAAAAGAGGTGAGTCTTGCTCAACGCCTTGGTGTGAAGGTACCAGAAGATCAAGAGGAAAATATTATACCTAATCAAACACACGCAGCTACATCTTTAGTTAATTTTTTCTTAGGTAAAAACGAAGTGAAAGACGTTGATGAAACAAATCTAGATCAAGAGGAAAAAGAAAGTGTGATATTATTACAAAAATTATCATCTATTTTTGGCCTTAAGTTAGAGGTAAAAGCAAATATTGGTATTGCAGGGTACTTCGTCATAGGCGGTTCAGAAAACAGCGCTTTCGTTTGTGACAGATCTAATTTAATAGGACCTCGAGAAGAGCTTATCGAGCTTTTTGTTCACGAAGCATCTCATTACATAGAAATGATTCAAACCACAACAGATACTCCTAAAGAAATCCACCCTAATCTCTTTACCCATCAAGTCGACGGACCTTTTGGCAAGGCTTATTATCAAGTCTGCGAAAAAATCTTGCAAAGCCTCAACTAGTTATAACCCCATCATTGCCCTCACCTCAGGAGCAACCATATCCAAGCTCCAAGGAGGGTCAAATGTAAGCTCCACATTTACAGTCTTAAACCCAATCTTTTTTAGGGACTGCTTTATCGTCAACTCTATCAAAGGAAATAACGGACAGCCTATGCTGGTCAAGGTCATAATTATTTTAATCTCATCCTCACTTTTAACATCGACTTTATAAATTAACCCTAGATCTACCACAGAGATGTGAATCTCAGGATCTATAACTTTTTTCAAAGCTTCTTTTGCCTTTTTTACAAGCTCTTTATTATTTCTCATATCTCAACATGGCAAACTAGCGGAAAATGATCAGAGGCATTAACCAAAGGCATATGTGGATTGTAAAATGCTAGGTTCCTGCTTAGAAAAATCATATCAACAACAGACTTAGACCAGTTTCCCTTAGTTTTCTTTTGTTTGATATTAAAAGTCGTTTTAACTCTATCTTTAAACACATTTACTAATTTTTTGTCTAAAGAACTTATCGCATACGTATCTGGATTCATATTAAAATCTCCAGCTAAAATAATATTTCTTACGCCTAAGTGGTTCACTTCTTGCTTTATCATCTTAACCATTTTTGTTCTCTCTTGACTATCTTTCCCGTCAACACCCCATGGACCATGCACATTAAAAGTGTGGATGTTTTTCTTGCTATTCACCTTTATTTGCGTATATAACATAACCGAGGGAACAAAAGAATAACTTTTCTTTTTAAACCACCCCTCAAAGTTAAACTCTCTATAAGAATGTGTAAAATAACTGCCTTTGCTTTTCAATATCGGAAATCTGGAAAGAGTTAAGTTGCCATTTGGAATCACTGTATTGCTTTTAACTATTGAATATCTTGGAAAAAATGCAAAATAATCATAGTTTAAGCTTGTTTTAAAAACGTCTAAAGCACGAAAATTTTGCTGCAACAATAGATTTTTTCCAGCATAAACTTCTTGTAGAAAAACAATATCAGGGTCTTCTTCTTGGATAAACCTTACAACCTCACTCGTTGGATTTCCTCCATGATTTATATTAAATGTTACTATTTTTATATCCATTAGTAGTTAATCTTTTAACATTGATATTATAACAACAATATTCAACTGAATAAAAGATTGAAAAAGTATTTTTTTCTAGTTTTAATTCTTTCTGTATTTATGTATAATCTTTGCTTATGAAGAGTTTAATCATTGTTGAGTCTCCAACCAAGGCAAAAACCTTCGGCAAAATCCTTAAAAGCGAAGATACAGTGGTCTTTGCCACCATGGGTCACATTAGAGATTTACCCAAAAGCAAATTATCGATAGATGTTGAAAAAGATTTTAAACCAACATATATCAACTTAAAAGATAAGAATAAGATTATAACCGAGTTAAAAAAACTTGCTAAAAATAGTGACACTATTTATCTGGCAACAGACTCAGACAGAGAAGGAGAGTCTATTTCTTACCATATAGCTTACATATTAGGTTTTATTAAAGAGAACTGGCCTGAGTTTAAATTAATTCAGAAAAAAGGCAAGGATCTTAAAAGAATTGTGTTTCATGAGATTACCAAAGAAGCACTAGAAGAAGCAATTAAAAAACCAATAACCTTGAGAGCGCATCTAGTAAAGGCTCAACAGGCAAGAAGAATTTTGGACAGAATTGTAGGATATGAATTATCACCTCTCCTGTGGAAAAAAATGGGTAAGTACTGGCTGTCTGCAGGAAGAGTTCAAACTGTAGCCCTCAGATTTATTGTTGAAAGAGAAAAAGAGAGAAACAAATTCAAACAGGAAGAATATAAGCAAATATTTGGAGTGTTTGGAGAAAACCTAAAGATAAAGGCACAACTTAAACAAATAGGAGATAAACAGGTTTCTGAGACAGTTAAACTGAAGCTGTTTGCTGGAGATTATAGTTATACCAGAACAATTATAAACAATAAAAATATTAAGAAGATACTATCAGAGATAAAAGAAGATTCATATAAAGTATTGGATGTAGCGGAAACTATCACAAAGAAACAACCCGCTCCTCCCTTTACAACCTCAATGATGCAACAGGAAGCATTTTCTAAACTAGGTCTCTCATCCCGTGCAACAATGAGATTAGCTCAAAATCTGTACGAAGCTGGACTCATTACGTACCATAGAACCGATTCTTTTTATCTCTCACCTAAATTTATCTCTCAAGCAAGAAACTTTATCTCCAAAAGATTCTCTAAAGATCATGTGCCTCAAACTCCAAACTTTTTTAAGAATAAATCTAAAAATGCTCAAGAAGCTCATGAAGCAATAAGACCGACAAAACTTACTCCCACAATAGAACCTCAAGGAAGAACCATAACAAAAAGACATGTAAAACTTTACGAACTTATTTTTAAAAGAGCTGTGGCCTCTCAAATGTCCCCTGCTAAGATTAAAAATATTAGGATAAAGATTTTGGGGAATAAGTACAAATATCTTTTTTCCTCTTCTTTCCAAAAAGTTTTGTTTGGAGGATTTTTAGATCTAATAAATCCAGATTTTGTCAAGAAAACCTCAGCAATTCCTCAAGTCAAAAAAGATTCTAATATCAAGCTTATAGAGATTGAGACAGAGGACAAAAAAACAATGCCTCCTCCTCGTTACAACGACGCTTCTTTAATCAAAGTTTTAGAAAAATCTGGTATTGGCAGGCCATCTACCTACGCTCCTATTATTTATTTGTTACAACAAAAAAAATATGTAGAAAAAAGTGAGAAGAAACAATTTGTTCCTACGGTTTTAGGAATTAAGATTAGCGATTATCTATCATCAGCGTTTCCAGATATATTAAATATAGGATTTACTGCCAAAATGGAGGATGGTTTGGACAAAATTGCCAAAGACAAAGAAACTATAAGTAACATTTTATCTCCTTTCTACAAAACCTTTAAAAAAGATGTCGAAAAAAGAAAAAACGATAAAACAAAGATACAGGTAGAGGAAAAAACAGATGAAAAATGTCCAAAATGCGGGGCTCCTCTTGTGATTAAGTTTTCTCGTTTCGGTAAGTTTTATGCTTGTACAAATTTTCCCAAGTGTAAATTTACAAAGCCATTTATAACCTATGTTAAAGATGTTGTGTGTCCAAAATGCGGAGGAAGAATAGTTGTAAGAAGAACTAGAAAGGGAAAAAGGTTTTATGGATGCGAAAACTATCCAAAATGTGATTTTAGCAGTTGGAAATTAAACACAATAAATAAAAAAGGTGAAAAAAAGAGTTAAGTTTATATTCATCACCGGAGGCGTGATTTCTGGATTAGGTAAAGGTATTATCAACTCTTCTATCTCTCTTCTTCTCAAAGAAAATGGGTTCAAGGTCTCACCAATCAAAGCTGATCCGTATCTAAACGTCGACGCAGGAACAATGAATCCAATCATACATGGAGAGACGTTTGTCACAGAGGACGGCCTAGAAACAGACCAAGACATTGGTCATTATGAGAGATTTTTAAATGAAAACCTGTCTAAATTAAATTATATGACGTCTGGACAGGTCTTTTTATCGGTGATTCAAAAGGAGAGAGAGTTAAAATATAATGGCGAATGTGTTGAGTTTACCAGACATATTCCAGAAGAGATTATTAATAGACTAGAAAAGTTAGCTGATAAATCTGATGCTGATATTATAACTTTTGAGATAGGTGGAACCATAGGAGACATGCAGAATATCTTATTTTTAGAAGCAGCGAGACAGCTGAAATTTAAGTACCCTGATGATATTATCACAATTCATGTTGGATACTTACCTTTGCCCAAAAACTTAGGAGAGTTAAAAACCAAACCTATACAGCAGTCTGTTTATTCCCTGCTCTCAACAGGAGTTCAACCAGATATTATAGTTACACGTTCAGAAAAAGAGATAGATGCACTTAGAAAAAGAAAAATATCTATCTTCTGTAATGTTCGTGAGAACAGCATATTTTCCAGCCCGGACTTAGACTCTGTCTATCAAGTTCCTGATTATTTAAAAAAGCAAGGAATTACAGAAAAGATAATGGAACTATTAAGTATAAAACCAAAGAGAAAAGATACAGCTTTGGAAAAATCATGGACATCCTTTAGTTTAAAAACAAAATCAAATAAAAAATTAGGTCCAAAAGTCGGCATCATTGGGAAATACTTTAAAAGTGGAGAATATTCTTTGCAAGATTCTTATGTCTGCGTTATAGAGGCCTTAAAACATGCTTATTTTAACATGGGTTTTGTTCCTAATTTTAAGTGGATAAACTCAGACGATGTTGAGAAAAAAGGTGTCTCTGTACTTAAAGAGTTTAAAGGCTTGATTGTTCCTCAAGGTTGGGGGTCAAGAGGAGTTGAGGGCAAGATTAAGACAGCCTCATTTGCAAGAAAAAACAAGATACCATATCTTGGTCTATGTTTTGGAATGCAACTTGCTGCAGTTTCTTTTGCAAGAGATGTGTTGGGTATGCAGGACGCAAACAGTACAGAGATTAATCCAAAAACCAAGAATCCAGTTATTCATATTATGGAAAATCAAGTGCAATATCTTCAAAAAAAACAATACGGTGGAACAATAAGATTAGGAGCCTGGCCAGCTAAGATAAAAAAAGACACTATTCTTTATGGTCTTTATCAAAGATATCAAAATAACCAGTACTCTCTCCCTATAATACAAGAAAGACACAGGCATAGGTATGAGTTTAATAATAGATATAAGGAGGTTTTTGAGAAAAATGGAGTTGTGTTTTCAGGTATGTCCCCTGATGGTAAATTAATCGAGGCATTCGAGCTCAAAAACCACCCATTTTATATAGCCGTCCAATATCATCCAGAGTTTAAATCACGTCCCCTATCTCCACACCCGATATTCTTAGGCTTCCTCAACTCTTGCCTTACAGCCAACGTTTGACTAACGCCTAATCACGTCCAACGTAATCTAACATAGCAAACAGAAAGGCTGATTTAACAATTCTCTTCACGTCATTGCGAAGAACGAAGCCACGCTAAGCGCGGTGAAGTGACGTGATAATCCCAAAATCGTCACCGCGAGCGAGCGATGAGCGAGCGTTGCGATCTCCGCCGTTATGGTACTTAGCCTGTCGTTGTAACGAATACCGTCATTGCGATGAACGAAGAGACGTGGCAATCTCCGCCGTTATGGTATTCAATACTAAATACTAGATACAATTATCTTCATTCTTTATTGTTTAAAAATTAAACATTAACTCATTAAAAATTCATTTAAAATTAAAAATTTGAAATTAGAAATTTCACTTTATTCGAAAGACTATTATATTTGTGCCCCTTTTATCTCATCTAAAACAATCTCTTCAAAATCACCTAATGGCTCCATAGCAACTATCGGATAAGACTCTCTGTTTAAACTTAACCTTTCCAAGTTTGTCCCAACAACCACTTCATTCTCTCCATCGCTTATTATTTCTTGAAATTGGCTTACTGCAGGTAGTCGCTCTTGTAATGATTTGATGATGGGTGGCTCAGCACATACCTTTCCTTGAATAATTTCTCTATTAAAACCCAAAATGACTCCCTTCCGTGTTCTTCTTATGTTTATTAAAAAATTAACAACCTGTTCAAACTTAACACCTGGAGGTAGACGTATAATACTTTTAAAAGTTTTGAGAACTCTATCGTTATCCTGTTCCATCTGTCTTGAAACGACCTCAAATATACTAACAGGTCTTTCAGGAGTATTAAGTCTTTTGTGTCTAATTACTGCCTCTGACAAGCTGTCGTTTAACGCATCTAAAAAATTTTCTGCTACTTCACTTGCGTTCTGTAACTCTTCAAAAAGGTTAAAATTAACCTCATTATTTCTCAAATCGCTTCGTACTTTATCTATCCAGTTATCTACAAGCCAAGGAGAGATAAAACGCATTGTTGCTGCAACAAAACTCCAATCCTCTCCATAATAACTATTTCCAAAAGCTACATCATATAAGTTATCTGGGTTATTCAAGTATACAAGGTAAAAACCAGCCTGACCTTTTGCTATAGCTGAGATATTCAAGTGATAAAAATCGTCAGGTGCTCTTATAGAAATCCTTCCCCTTTGAATCCATTCTAAAACTGTAAACACATCTTCAAACCTCAAAAACCAAATATCATTTTTTTCCTTCACTAATCTTCCAGTAGTTAATTTTTTTAGAATAGAAGATACAGAAAGATCATCTTTCATCTTTTGTAAAATTTCATACTCTTGAGCTAATATCTCAAATCCACCTAATTTATGGAAATACTTATTCTCATATATTCCTCTTTCTATTGTGCTATTATCATCCATATTACTTATTATAAGTTACAAATAAATTCTAATTAAAAAAATAACAAGCGTTTACAGATAACTATTAAAACAACATCAATCTTTTACCTACTTATATTTTTAAGAAGCTTGTCCAATGTGTTTACATCATCGTCAAATATTGTTAAGCCAAATTTAACAATATTTAATTTCTGTTCCTTAGTATTAATACCTTCTATCCACTTACCCATTGACCTATGTAAAAGCTCTGCTCCCAAATACTGACAAAAAATCTTTTCATCACTAATTTTT
>JALWZV010000033.1 GCA_027002315.1 Candidatus Roizmanbacteria bacterium
CCCCTTCTCCAACCAAGGTATTTTTCATAAATATACGTTAAGTAGTATCTTGACGAAATAATATAATCCTGAGTTGGTAAGAACTCGCGGGTATGTGTTCCAAAACCTTGTTTGAATAAACTAAGACCGCCCCAGTTTTTAGGATGCCTGTTTTTTTTGGAGACTCCCCAGAAATTGTAGTATGTACATTTACGCTTTATGCTCTCTCTAATAGCTGTCCACTGAATTAAGTATGGAACTGGCTCTTTTGTTCTTATAGAGGCTCCCTGATGGTAAAATCCGGAGTTTTTATTGAAAAGAATTAGAGCTCCTGCGGTGTAATGTTTTGCGTTGTGAGGCTTCCCCAGTATAAAGATAGCGTTGTTACTCTTTTTAAAGCAGTTAAACTCAGCCTCGATATATTTTTTGGAGTATGGATGAAATTTCTCGCGCCTGCTTGTTTCTAAGTATAGCTTCCAGAAAGCGTTAATAGCAGAGTTATCTTTTCTAACCTCTATTTGAACATTGTCACGAAGTCCTTTTCTTATCAAGTAGCGCGTTGTTTTTCTAAAGCTCATCAATATTTCATTCTCTGTTTTGTTTTTTAAATTAAGCAGACAGGCGTTTTCAGAGTGGATATATATTGGAGCGGTCCTAAAACCTAAGTTGCTAAATATTTTTTGATTATCCGGTGTTTGTTCCCATGTAGTGGCTATTCTTATAAACCCAAAACCCTCTTTTTTAGCGAGATTTAAAAGATGATGTTTGATAGTTTTTAGAGCTTTTTGTTTTGATATCTCTGGATGTAATACCGGTCCATGTGGGACGAATAAGAATCTACCTCTTCTAAGGTTAAGTTTCAGTGTTAAAAAAACTGCAACAAGCCTTTTGTTATTATAGATCCCAAACATATTTACATCATTTCCTAATCTTTCCTGAACCTCTTTCCATTCCCAATTTTGAAGAAATGAGAACAGTAGGTGCTTGTTAGTCAGTTTTTCCCACTCTTGTTTACTTTTAATAGTTAATACGTGCATATCTGTCAATAAATTTAATAACTTTTTTTGCATTTTCTATCTCAATATTAGTAGGTAGATTTATGATTTTTTTGCATATTTTTTCGGAGATAGGACAAAATCCTTTTACATACCCTAATTTATATTGGTTTAGGCCTTCTGGTGCTATAACTTGACTATACCATTTTCCTAAATATATAGAGCGTTGTGATCCCAGTCTCAACACCTCTTTTTTGTTTTGAACAAGTATGGGAAATCTTGAAAGTGGTTGTTTTTCATAGGTTTGTATAATTTCTTTATAGAGCTTTAGACTTGTGGAATAGTATCTAACGATACTAGTACGTTTGAGTTGAGTTTGTTTAAGTTTTTTTAACTGTGTGAGTAAAAGTTGTGCTAATACGTCTGGGTATTTTTTATTCATCCTCATATCGAACACTCCTCTTTTCTCCAATTTACTTACCTCGCGTGGAATCAAGTTTAATACATTAAACACCTTATGCAGGAATTTTCCAATTGAAATTTTGTTGTAAAGAGCTTTATTAAGCACAGATACGCTTTTGTATAACAGAACTCTGAACATCCATAACCTTGATGGTTGTTTTAGTTTTATATAATTTGAGTGTATTTGAGTATATAAGTTATAATTCTTGGTGAGAATTGCTCCTCCAAAAACAGATGATAGAGCTTTGGAACGTCCAAAAGATAATAATTTAATGGTGTTTTTTGTGTCCTCTTTAAAAAATTTAGTAGAAAAGCCGTGAGCTAAGTCCTCTATAACTATAATTTTTTTCCTACGGGCTAACTCTATAATTTCGTTTCTAAATCTTGGTATAAGGCCAAAACTATGCTGAAGAATAATAACTTTTATCTTTGAGTTAAGTTTGATTTTTAAATCTGATAAATCCATGGAGTAAGTTTTAGTCTCAATATCGATATACATAGGATTTAGATTGTTATAGAGAACAGGTAAGACCACAGCCTCGCATGTAAATCCCGTTATCGCCACCCCGTCATTTTTTTTTAATTTGAGACCTTTTAAGGTGTTATAAAGAGCTGATCTGCCTGTTAAAAATAACTGAATGTTATGTTTTGGAAAGAACTTCTTAAGTTGGTTTTTAACTTTTTGAGTATGTTTGCCTTTATACCACTCCCAGGGTTTAAGTATCAATTTTAGAGATTTAATAGCATCAGATCTATCTTCATTAATCGAGTAATCAGCTGATATTAACACTTTCATTTTATGATTTTATTAATAAACAAAGAGCTGAATCTTCCCTCTATTAACACAACCGAGTCATTGGTTAGGTCACTCAGTAACCTATTATAGAGCTCACCTTCTGTTTTTGCATAGATGATATTGGCCTCAATTTTTTGAAATAGCTCATCTGTTGTGTACATCCTTATATTTTGTTTACGGATAATCTTAATAATCTGTTTATACGACCCTAGTTTCTCCTTTCCTAGCTCAATCAACCCCTTGGTGACAACTACTTTATGGGATTGTGGAAAACTGTGTAAAAAGTCCAGTGCACTTAGAAAGCCGTCGGGATTTGAGTTTAAGCTATCACTGATGATTAAAGATGAGTTTGGACCTTTATGCAAAGATAACTTATTTGTCATCTGGTTTAATCTGGAGATTGCTTGTGTAATTGTATTTTTGTTTAATGATAAGTCTTTTGCCAAGCAGATAACAGGAAGTAGGTTAAGTACGTTGTGAGATCCTAATAAGATAGTTGTGATGTTGAACGTATCGTTATAACAGTGAACCTTAGCGTTTGTTTTCAGTGTTTTAGGGTTAAACTCTATTTGTTTTATATAAGCTGATGTTTTATTATTTATTTTTTTCTTAGAAAAAAACACGATACGTGCCTTTATTGATTTAGCAATCTTCTTTGGTATTTCGATGTTTTGATTAATATACAAAACTCCGTTTCTTGGTAAGGCTCTTGCTAGTTCCAGTTTTGTTTTGATAATATTTTCTTTAGTTTTGAAAAGAGCCAGGTGTTGGTTTCCTACAGCTGTTATTATTCCGTATTTTGGCTTTGTAATAGTGCATATTTCTTGTATCTCGCCTTTTCTGTATGCTCCCATCTCTGCAATGAAAAACTTAGTTTCTTTTTTTAAATTGCTGAGTATGGAGATAGCAACTCCTATTTTTGTGTTGTAATTTTCATTCGTTTTTGCAGTTTTGTACTTAGATGATAGTACCGAACACAAAAATTCCTTGATGCTAGATTTTCCATAAGAGCCTGTTATACCAATAAACTCGACATGATATTTGTTTATCAGTCTACGGGCTTTCTTGATAATAATGTTATTTTTAACTAATGAGAAGGGTTTTGTCAAAACCACAGCTAGACTGCTACTCAAAAAGGCTAACACAGGAGAGGTTAACACAAGCCCCAGTGTGAAAATTAGCCTATTGTAATAGTCTGATAGATAAATTAAAAGGAGCAAGAATATCAAGTGTATTATAAAGATAAGAACATTCCTTATAGATTTTTTTGGTAGTCTAAACTCATATTTTTTAAGTATCCCAAAAAATCCAAATTCGGATATGGATGCGATTATTCTATCAAACCTATATTCTTTGATCATATAAAAGTATGTAAAGAACACGGCGTTGTAACAATATGCAGCTATTAAAATAATTATCTCTATTCTGTTAATGTTCATACTGCGAAACAAACTTTTTAATTTCTTGAGAGATTGGAGAGCCTTTTATTTTATGTATAAAATGACCTTGATCTTCAAATATAACCATTTTTAGGTTTTTTATCTTGTTTTTTAGCAAAAGACTATTGGAGATAGGAGTGTACTTGTCTTTATCTCCCCAAAACACTAAAGTTGACACTAGTATTTTGTCAAGGAGAAGACTTAGGTCTGTGTTGATAATTCTTTTAAAATTAGATTGGAGTGATGGGTAAAGCATAAGCTCTGAGTCTGGAAACATAATTTTATACACGATCTTTTTAATACAGAATCCGATTTGAAAAGGTAAAAGAGAAAGCGCTTTATCAATAAGTCGTGTTGTTTTTTTTCTATTACTCTTTGCTCTTTTAAAGGAGGGAGAGATGAGTGTTAGTGTTTTTACATATTTTTGATAATGAGAGGTTAAATATATTCCTAACGCTCCTCCAAACGAGTATCCTACATAATGAAACTTGTCTAGTTTTAAATTATCAGCGAGTTTAACTAAACAATTTGAGTACTCTTTAATCCCCCAGTTTTTTTCTGGAGCGTCGCTTTGGCCAAATCCTGGGAGATCGACAACCACTGTCAGAAAATGTTTGGAGAGCTCTTTTACTATTTTTTCCATACTTTTTGATGAACCTCCCCAACCATGGACTAAAAAAATTACATCTCCCCTACCTTTTTTTTGGAAGAATGTTTTTTTGTTACATATTGTTAAAAAGCTCATTATAAGTATATTTTACCAGGTTAAGAACGATTTATTTAGATTAAGGTAAGCTATGTTATTCCTATAGTTGTATAGTTATCCACAAAATTATTGCGTAGTTAACTAATTTTATAATATTTTTAGATATAATAAGCAATATGAAAGAAATCATGCAATCATGTGTCGACAGAGTTGTTGGAGAAGGTGTTTTTTGGTTAGGTGGTAAGTTAAAGCTCGATATTAAGGTTGAGAATAATGCTCAACTAGAAAAATATTTTGCAAATCTTAACGAACACTTAAAGTCAGGTTCATTGATAGTTGGTTTTAATCATCTCTCTATAGTTGATCCTCTTATTGTTTACTTGTTGCTTGAAAGAGGTTTGGGTGATAGTATGCAACGGTTTGTTATTCCTGCCTCAAGCAAGTTTTTTGATGGAAGAATGGGAAGGATTAGTGGATCAGTTTTGCGGTATATGCAGGAGAGAAAGAAAATTGAGGCTTTTCCTGTAGTTCAAGCATCTGATGATTCTGCTACCATGGATGCTGTTATAAATCTGCGTGCTTTAAGACCAATATTACAAGCTTTGGGTCAGCCCGGGGCTATTATAGCGCTCTCACCTGAGGGGACAAGAAGCCGAACTGGTCAAATGATACAGGCTCAACCTGGAGCTGGTCTTTTTATAAGTCATTGTATAAAGAAGGAAAAAAATACTATGTTTGTTCCTGTTGGAATTATTGGCTCTGAAGGAGTAAATAAAGTGGATTCCAAGAGGTTTAATTTGCGGCATGAAACAGGCGTTGTGTTAGGTTGGCCTTTGGAGCTTAAATATTTATTAGAGCAGAAACAAAATCTATTTCCAGATGAGAGTGATGACAATAAGGCAATGACAGATGTTGCAATGCTTCATATAGCTCAATTATTGCCAGAACAGTATAGAGGTTACTACTCTGTTAGAAACTTTCCTCAATTTTTTAATAAGTAAGCATAGTGTGATGTTACAAGATAAGTATAATTGAACTATAGGACTATATACAAACAATCCTCTTTTTGTATTCAGATATAATCTCGATTTAGGCTTTTATGGCAGTTAACAACAAACCATGGTTTAAATTAGTTAATTGATATATTGATATATGGAAAAGTTGTTGTTCATTTAATTGCAAGCAAACACCTTAAGTTATTTATACAACCGTGATAGTGCTTTATGGATATGTGCTATAATAATTTCAGTTATAATTTTTGTTTTTTAAGCATGGATGATAGAGCACCTGAACAATTACAAACTGATGTTATGAAAGAAGCTAAAAAAGGTCTTTTACAAAGTGCTGAAGAAAGCTTGGATAGGTTGTCTGAAATGAAATATGACGGCTTTAAACGTGATTATAATGATATATTATTCTTAGGTGCAGATAGTATCAAAACAGTATTTGCTCAAATAAGTACAACGATGGGGTTAAACGATGGAGATGTGTATATAGAAGGGAGGAGTATCAGACTCAAGTTTGAATGGGATAAAAAGGGAGACAGGCTCACTATTTCACAGCTGAGATCTTTACCGGGAAGTAATGAAGGAGAAGAGAGAGAGCTTCGTAGTGGTACAATAACCTTAAACAGCGACGGTTCTGTGAAGGTTAAAAACTGGTTATTTAGTTTAACAGAGCGCGGAGAGGAAAGATGGGAGAAAGGAGTATCATTAGATTACAACTATCAGAAGGGTGGAGAGCAGAAAGGAGAACATATGAAAGTAGGACAGATGGAGGTTTTTAGTCATACTGTTAATGTTCCCACTGGATATACGGGAGAACAAATGAATACACAAGAAAAAGAGGTCAGAAAGGCTTATTTGTTTGAAGGACAAGAGCACGGAATTGTTTTTAGAGAGAGTGAGGTATCACAGTCTCAAATTTGGCCATGATTGCATCTTTGTAAGAAAGTAGCTTATAAATCTTTAGTCAGTTTACACAAAAATCTGCCCTTAATGTTTTAAGTGAGTATAAATAATAAGCTGTCAAACCCAAATGAAAATGTCACCCCCCTCAACTTAATAATTTATCAAAATTTAAACCGTCTCCAAGGATGATCCTTAGGTGGTATCCAGTTTAGTTTATGTTCTGTTAATAAGACTGGT
>JALWZV010000034.1 GCA_027002315.1 Candidatus Roizmanbacteria bacterium
GAGTAAAGGAATTAAAAGATTTTTAATTTTTCATTTTGCATTTTTCATTTTTGTAAGTTTGAACACTTGGTATTTGAAGGTTATAATGCAAAATTACCTTTTGTCTCAGTATTACCAGATATTACACCTGTAGGCTCTTCAAGTCTACCTCCACAGAAGGGGTCATTGTGAGCTTTATGAAAGCGGATTTAATGTTTTTTAGACCTACTGCTGAGATAAGAGCTTTTGCATTTTCTACAACCTCTTTATCTTTAAAAGATAATTTACCAATAGCTTGATGGATTAATGGAAATTTTTGCTCTGTTTTCCACTGAACGAGTTTATCTGTGAATTTTTTAATTGCCTCCTCTGGATTATTAGATATTGTCCCTTTTTTAGGACTTGGCATCAAACCCTTCGGTCCTAAGATTCTTGCATACTTGGCCAAACGTGGCATAAACGAAGGATGGGCTATTAGAACATCAAAATCTATACTCCCCCCCTCTATCTTTTTGAGTAAGTTCTCATCAGCTATAACAGCCTTTATTTTTTTACCTGTACCAAAAGGTATCTCTATTTCTCCCTTCAACCCTGTCTTAACAACATTTAAGTGTAATTCGAAAGTTTCGTCAAACTGGACATAATGCATCTTCCTTAATAACTTGACAGCTTCTTCTAACAACATTGGCTTTTTAGCGCTCATACTTTTCGCTTTTAAGTACTTTTTGCCCTGTACGTGTTTTACACTTCTCTTTTCTTTATGTTCTTTAACAGTCTTTACCTCAACATCATTGGCCTTACTCGTCTGATCTTCATTCTTATTCTTATCTTTGTCTATTTCTGGTTTGTGCTCTTCTAATACCTTCTTTCTTTTTTTCTTTTCCTCTCTTCTCCTCTTGGCTTTTTCTTTCTGCTCCTTCTCTACATCTTCCAAACCTAAAACCTTGACTCTTATTTTTCCCATAACTAATTATTAATAATTTCTAATTTCTTAGTTTTCTACTTCCACTCCCATTGATCTTGCCGTTCCAGCCACTATTTTTACAGCCTGATCTATATCTGTTGTGTTTAAATCCTTAAGTTTATCTTTTGCTATTGACTCTAAATCTGCCTTTGTCAGCTTCCCAACTTTTTCTTTGTTTGGAACACCTGACCCTTTCTTAATACTTAATTTCTTCTTAATCATCTCCGCAACAGGAGGTAGCTTAGTTATAAATTCATAACTTCTATCCTCATATACTGTTATAACAGCCGGAATAATCTGCCCTTTTTTGTCAGCTGTACGTGCATTATATTCTTTAATAAAATCCATTATTGGAATACCATGCTGACCTAAAGCTGGTCCCACAGGAGGAGCTGGCGTAGCAGTTCCTGCCGGTAAGTTTAACTTAATTATTGTTTTTACTTTCTTCGCCATATTTTATTTTAATTTTTAATTAACTTATCAGAACATCTAAAAATCTCGTTTTCTTTTTATTCGTTAGTTGTTGATAATTGGTTATTGTTTAGTAATTAGTAATTAGAAATTAGTAATTCTCTATATCTTTTCTACTTGTAAAAAATCGAGCTCTACAGGCGTCTCTCTATCAAAAATTGAGACCAACACTCTTACCTTTCCTTGCTCCTCATTGACAGCATCTATTGTTCCCAAGAAATCCGCAAATGGCCCTTCTTTAACCTTTACAGCCTCACCAACAGAGAAACGTGTTTTAAACTTAGGTTGTTCTTGTTTTACAAACTTCATTATCGCCTGCACCTCTTTTTCTGAGATTGGGGTTGGTTTTGTTCCAGCTCCCACGAATCCCGTTACTCCCTCCGTTGTTCTTACAACTAACCAGCTGTTATCATCCAATATCATCTTCACTAAAATATAGCCTGGGAATACCTTTTCTGTGGTTTTGGTTTTCTTTCCCTTTCTTACCACAATAATATCTCTTATTGGAATCACAATATCAAAGATCTTGTCATCCAATCCTAAACTCTTAATACGTTGTTCTAGTGCTTTTTTAGTTCTTGTCTCATGACCACTCTGTATGTGAATAACATACCACTTAGCCTGTTGTTCCCTATTCGAAACACTACTCTGACTTTCCTCTTTTTTTTCTGTCTTATTAGAAGGCATTATTACTACAAACTTACAAATGAAACTATCTAGAGATTAGATCTAGTCCTCTAGCTAGTAGAACGTCTATTATACCTAGATAAAATCCAATAATCAAGGATATTGCAATCACCACAAGGGTCAACTTTATCGTTTCTTGTTTTGTCGGCCAAGTTACTTTACTTAACTCACTTTTAACGCTGTTTATGAAGTTTTGAGATTGTACCGCTCTTTTATCACTCTTTACTTTTTTACTCTTGTTCTTCTTTTTTCTAGACTTTGCCATAATCGTTAATTTTAACAAAAAAAACCGAAAAAAACGATTGAAATAATTAAATCTTAAAAAGATGGTGTAGCAACAATATTAAGTATGGTTTGATAACTTCCAGCTGGCTGCGCAGGACCAATATTTACCTTCAACGTCATAGTAGATTGACGATTCCTGCCAACATTATTACTTGACATTACCACCACCGGATTTTCTCCTGCACTTAGATCAGCAAAGGGTCGATAATATGTCGAGTTGGCAAAATCAGAGGGGACATCATCACCGCTCATGTTGTAACCAAAGCCATCAGAGTATACCGATGTCCAAACATTAGCGCTACTTTCCGTACACGTACTACCGCTATCACACGAAGTATCGGGAATAGAGTCATTTGTTAACGTCCGTAATTGTCCCTTTTCTCCTGCCGTAACTTGATAAGCACCAGCTCCTCCAGATGACACCAACATCACAATTTGATCTGTTACTGGATTGTTTGGCGTAAGAGAACCAAAGTCAACAGACGTTTTAGAAAGCACAAATGTAAAAGGAATTATTGAGTGAATATACTGAAAACCTGCCTTTATCACATATCCTTGAGAACTAAACTCGCCTGCCGCAAGCTGTCCCAAAGTTGTGGAAAGATTATAACCTGATGAGGAATGATTATTAGCTCCAATATTAACATTACCAAACTGTATCTTATACTCACTTGACTCCATATTAATGGCATAAGTAAGAGAGGCTCCAAATAATATCGTAATTAAAATAACTAAAGCTGTTATTTTTTTCATATTTTCTAATCGTTAGTTTTTTCAAACTTATCTATTAATCTCTTTACTCTCATCGCATGTTTCTTAATCTCAGATAGGTTGATATCTCCCACAAAATCGTTCACGTTTTCTATAATCGTGTTGATATGATTCTTGATAATCAAAGAAAGAAACAAAAAAGTTTCTTTTTTAGAGTGTGTCAACTTATGTTCTTCCTTATGTAAAAGTATATACTCTTCTCCTAAATACATAGCAAAAGGCGCAATGAACGCAAAAGAAAATATTGGCATTAACTCAGAAATGTTGTTTATCGTGGATATTGATAGTAAATACAGCATTATCACAACCAATGTTGTGGTAAAAGAAATTATCGGATCTAAAAGCAAGCTTATTGAAAACAGGAAAAAATAGGTTAGAAAAAAATAGGGCGAATGTATTCCTCCCGTAGAGTTAACTATGGAGAAAACAACAAACGCCAAGATAACTGACTCCAACAACCTCGATTTTTGCGTTTTGGGAATAATAAAATGCTTAGCGATAAATAAAAAGATAAATAAAACAGCGGATATCTGAACATCATACATAGATAAATTCGTTTGCGCGAAGCCAAAAGACAAAACCACCGTTGTTATTAGAATAATTGCATGTATAACTTTCTTATTCATATAATCATTATACATAACAAGGCTATATCTTGTGTATTTCTTATGTAATTGTATTTAGTATTTAGTATCTTGTATTTAGTATTTATCACGTCATTGCGAGCCTGCCTGCCGCAGGCAGGGAACGAACGGAGAGAGCGACGTGGCAATCCCCGCCATTATGATAGGTAAAGTCATTGCGAGCGCTAGCGAAGTCATAGCGAAGCTAGATCACGCTCCGCGTGACAATCCCCGCCGGTATGGTGTTTAATACTATCGTTTGAGAATTGTACCAATAGCCAGTCTTGCTCTTATATAGGCGGAGATCGCCACGCTCTCCCGACGAGTCAGGATCGCTCGCGATGACGTGAGAGAGTAGTCATTGCGAGGAACGAAGTGACGTGGCAATCCCCGCCGTTACGATTCTTAACACAACCCATGAGTAACTAAACAATAGCCAGTCTTACTCTCACACAGGCGGAGATCGCTTCGTCAGTCGCCGCGTCAGACGTGGCTCCTTCCTCGCGATAACGTGACGAATACTGATTAACCAGCTGGCAAAACCAACCAGCGAACCAATATTCCAAAACATTAGTTCATTGGAAATTGGAATTTGTTTAGTAATTAGGTTAATTAGAAATTAGAAATTCTTTATACATAATTAGAAATTTTTTCTTCATTCCTGTTAAAATGTATTTATGAAACTTAAAAACCTCTTCCTGAGTATATTTATTGTTGGTATTGTAATAATATTACCCAAAAATATATTTGGTCAATACTTTAACCTGTCCATCACTCCACCTATATTAGAAACAATAATTAAGCCCGGAAAAAGTATACTTGTTGCTTACACCATAAAAAATAATGGGGATCCAATAGTGTTGTATCCGTCCGTAGTAAGCTTTGAACCAAAAGGAAATAACGGTAATATAAAGCTAAAAAACGGACTAGAGGGGCCAGTTAGGTTTAAACTGGATAACTCAAAGCTTAAACTAGACAAACCATTCTTCATTGGTAACAATAAAAGCAGTCAGTTGTTATTAAGAATCAGAGTTCCGGACAATGCCCCAGAGGGAGATTATTACTACTCGTTTATATTGAAAAGTTCCCCTTCTCCCCCAAAAGAAGGTAAAAGCACGACCGCAACAAAGGTTACTATTGGGTCAAACATACTTATCACTGTAACTAAAAGCGGCCGTATTGATCTAAAAGGAAAAATTGTTCTTTTTGAGACAATTCCTCATTATAAAATAAAAATACTTGGCAAGAATATAAATATATTTGACAGTTTCGATAAGATACCAACAGTTCTGCTAATAGAGAATCTGGGCAAAAATCTCATCAAGCCTTATGGAAAAATAAGCTTAAAAGGTTCATTTGGCCTTCATTCTGAGTATGACTTAATTCCCAACAACATCTTAAGCCATTCTCAGAGAATAATTAAAACAAAACAGCAGATAGAATACTGCAACAAGCACACCTGCTTAAACAAATCGAGCTTAACCCTCTCTGGATTTTTTATCGGCAAATATGTTTTATCCTCCAAGGTTAGTTTTGGGCAAAACTCACCCGTTTTATACAAGAAGATATCTTTTATAGCTATGCCTGTTAAAATTCTAGCGGTAATCTTACTTATATCAGTAATACTTGTCATATTACTAGCACGAAGAAGAGGGTAAAAGTCGACTATACTCAATTGACAAAACAGCTCACATACTTATGATAAACTCGTATGAATGAAGAGCGAGCAGAAAACAAGAATATTTACATCTCTATAACAAAACTGCTAAAGAAAAACTACTTTGAGATTATACTGATAAGTCTCTCCATTATTATTACCGTTATTGTCTTTGCCTTGCATTTACAAAGCAACAAAAACTTGACCTCTTTAACTCAGGCAGACAAAGAGATTGAGATAAAACAAGAAACAGACAAAAACTCAACCTCATCTCAAAAAAAATTCATATTTGTAGATATATCTGGTGCTGTTATGAATCCGAATATCTATAGAGTCACATCCCACTCCAGATTAAAGGACGTTTTGGTAATGGCAGGAGGGTTATCAGCAGATGCCAACAGAGACTTTTTCTATAGAAACTTTAATCTAGCAAGCTATGTTTATGATCAAGAAAAAATATATGTTCCTCATAATTATGAAATATGGAGAGGTATATTCACAGAGCCGCATCGTATAGTTGATTTCACCAAGCCAGTTAAATTAACAAACGAACCGTATATAGACACAGAAAATGTTGAAACGGATAAGATAAATATTAACACGGCCGCTTTTAGTGAATTAGACACTCTACCTGGTATTGGTCCGGTTACTGCACAAAAGATAATCACAAATAGACCCTACTCCTCCATCGAAGATCTGCTGACGAAAAAGATCCTTTCCAAAAGCGTATTTGACAAGATAAAAGAGAAGATAGAGAGGTAAATTCTAAGATGTAAAAATAATGCGAACCAGAAAGCAAATTAGATCAAAAAATTATGATTATTCTAGATTTGGCTGGTATTTTATCACCATTTGTTTACAAGACAGGCGATGTTTATTAGGAAATGTTATTGATAATGTAATGGAATTGAATGAATTTGGGAAAATTGTCGAAAACGAATGGATAAAAATACCAAAACGGTTTAAAAATATTGTTTTGGATCAATATCAAATAATGCCCAACCATATCCATATGATAATCCACATCGTAGGGGCGGGTTTTATGCCCGCCCGCAATCAGGGTTTTATTCCCGCCCGTGATAAACAGGCAAACATTGTCAAAACAACCACAAGGATTAGGGCGACCACCAGGGTCGCCCCTACATTGGGTGATATTATTGGCGCGTTTAAATCATTAACCACCAGAATTTATATTGAAAATGTCAAAAATAATGGGTGGCAACCGTTTAATAAACGGCTATGGCAACGTGGATTTTACGAACATATTATTCGCAATGAAAATGAATTAAATAAAATCAGAGAATACATTCAAATCAATCCACAGATGTGGAAAAAGGATATCAATTATATTGATCAAAATTAAAAATCTTATAAAAAATGTCCGTCTCTCCACATATATTTACAAACGTTATAAATCTATATTTACCAGAACCAGAAGCCTCTCTCCTAAACGGTATTATTTTCGGAGTACCACTGAAAACATCAAAGATCTTTTACAATGAACTGCGTTCTGTCGGGCTATTACATCTAGTAGTATTATCTGGATCAAACATTGCTATATTAGCAGATTTTGTCGCCCTTTTAACACTACGCTTTGGCAGATATATCTCAACTATGATAACTATACTAACAATAATAATTTTTGTTATCTTTGTTGGTCCTCAAGCTCCAATAGTTAGAGCGGCAGTTATGGCAGTACTCACGCTCACCGCAGTTGTATTTGGAAGAGAAACTCTAGCTTTATATTCGCTATTTTTATCTGGGTTAATAATAGGTATATTTTGGCCTCACTGGATTAAGACTTTATCATTCCAGCTATCATTTGGAGCTACGTTGGGATTGATATTGTTTGTTAATAAACTCAGAGCTCGACCCGTCAAAAATAAAGGTAACAATCCTCTTAAAAACATCTTCAATTACATTACAGATGAGCTGTCAACAACAATATCAGCTCAAATATTTACTGCTCCCTTAATATTTATATACTTTAAGCAAATATCTCTTATCTCTCCAATAGCAAACATAGCGGTAGCGTGGACAGTCGTTCCACTAATGATCTTTGGTTTCCTCTCCTCTATCTTAGGCAAAATATATTATCCACTGGGTATTATTCCTGCCTGGATATCATACGGAATCCTAAAGTATTTTGTAATAATCGTTCATTTACTATCAAAAGTTCCAGGTGGATTCATGCAATTTTGATATGATTGGCGGTAACAACTATAAAAACAGTATATTATTTGGGTTCGTATCTTCAGTATTAATTATCGCTGTTATCCTCGCCACTAATATTATCTCAAAGCAGACTAAGGTTGTTTTTTGCGATGTTGGACAAGGAGATGGAGCTTATATACGCATTAAAAATAAAATAGATATTGTTATAGATGCCGGAAGGGATAAAAAGATATTGAGTTGTCTGGGAAAATATATGCCGTTTTATGACAGAGACATAGAAATTGCTTTTTTGTCTCATCCTCAATATGACCATTTTGGCGGATATCTACACATTGTTGATAGATATAAAATCGAGAACTTTTTTATGCCTAACGTAGATAATCCTATACCATCATTCCAAGCTCTAAAAGAAAAATTAAAAAGAAAGGGTGTAAGCATTCATTTTGCAAATAATAAAACACAGATAAATATTTTAAAAGACAAGATATTCTTTCTTTGGCCAACAAAACAATTTGTAAAATTAAATACGCATGAAGATTATTATAAAGGTCTAAATTTAAATAACACCAAACTTGATTTAAATTATTTTTCATTAGTTTTCCAATTACAAGAAGGTAGAAACAAGGTTATGTTCACTGGTGATGCACCGCCAGAAGTTTTAAATAAAATTATAAAGTTATACAAATATAACTCTGACTATTATATCAAGACGTCTGTATTGAAAGTTCCGCATCATGGCTCTAAGAACGGATTAAATATAGCGTTCCTTAGATTAGCAGACCCTATACTTAGTGTGATAAGTGTTGGTAAAAACAATCATTACGGACATCCTTCAAAAGAGGTTTTAGATTTGTTTGACAATCTAAACAAAACGTATAAACGAACAGATAAACAAGGTGATATTGTTATAAAATTTCCGTAGGGGTTAACCAATATATTGGCCCGTTAATCGCCAATATATCAACGTGTTTAATGTGGATTAATATACTCATCCAACAATAAATAAAAAACATCTATCTTGTAGGGGTCGATCTTGTGTGGGCCTGTCAATCAACCAATATTGTGATCACGTAACATTATTTAAGATAAAAAGTATGGTTCCACTATCTGAAGTTTTATAGATTTAATACAATATTTTCTTTATTTCCTTGAAGATAGTCCAACTTTCATACCCTATCCAGTTCTTGCCTAGAAGATCAACGGGCAATCCTGGATCTCCTTTTAGTACCTTCACATACTCCTGAATTACTTTCGTAAATTTAGAAATCTTATCGTTAGTTCCAGATAAAACAGAATGCCAAGTCTTAAACAATGATCTATATTGTTTATCCAACTTTGACCTCTCCCAAACTTTCTCTATTAAGATATTTTTATCTCCAAAAACATGATTAGACTCAAAAGCCTGTATGTACTTTTCTTCTTCCTTACCAAACACAAGCTGACGCAAATTAGGAATTATTGGATGCGGGGTAATCCAAAAAGATCGATGCCATGGACCTAGACCCCAACCTGCCATCTCACGTCTTAATCTATCTCTTAAATGCCTCTTTGTCTCTGGAATCTCATAAGAAATTATTCTCCACTTACCATCCCATTTATCTTTCAAAAATCTAAAAAAGGGAAATTTTAAAGATAATTCCTGAAAGCCAGTCTTTGTTAGTTTGTAGGTAGAGTTTTTATTTCCTTGATTATTCTCCACCTTTTCAATTAATTTCTCTTTAATCATTCCGGAAAGTATTCCTTTTGTTTTTTGATTAAAAACAATATCTGCTATAGTTTTAGCCCTATCGTCGAAGATAACCTCTTGAAAATCTAAGCCACCTATTAAAATTAATAAAAGTAATATCTTTGTTCGTTTATCTTTCACTCCCATACAATCAATTTAACAGACGGAATTTTTTTTGTCAACTTTATTTTAAAGTGGTCGTTGAAGATATAGCAGTAACAACAAAACCAGTCGTTTGTGTTAAATGTAAAACAAGGCTTTAACAAGCCTGAAAGTTAGATAACATTCTGCAAAAACGTCATTGCGAGCGCTAGCGATACAATCCTCGTCGTTAGAATGACGTCATTGCGAGGATCCCGACTTGTCGGGAGACGAAGCAATCTCCGTCGTCATGGAATTTGATATTAACACTCACAACCAATCTTGTTTCATATAGTCGGAGATTTCCACGTCGCTCTCTCCGTTCGCTCCCTGCCTGCGCAGGCAGGCTCGCAATGACATGTTAAACATTAAAAATTAAAAATTGATTACCTGCCCGCATGCAGGCGGGGAAATTAAGAATTAAAAATTAGAAATTTTATTCATCATTTATAATTCAAAACTCAATTTTAATAATAAAAGGTACTAACGTTAATTTTTTATTAAATTCTTATTGCAAAACTTCTCTCTAGTAAATTAGGGCCTAATAAAGCCCACTCTTCCAAAAGACGTATTTTAACTAAAATTTAAGACTTTTCTTCTTATCACTATAAGACTTATATTATGTTTTAGAGCTCTACTGCCATACTTATGTTTTTGCGGGAATTCGTTTAAATTCATTTAAATCTTACTATAAGACAATATATAAACAACAATTTTAAGACCAAAAATTGTCTTTTATCCCTATCTAAATATATCAAAATATCACTTGACAAGCTTATTATTATTGTTCTATTATAAAAACATATGGATAAAAGGTATAATCTGTATAATTTGGTCTCACAATTTAAGTCTTATTTGCTTGCGGGAAAAATAAAGAGCTCTAAACAAGGCTTAAATCGAAAGGTTTTAAAAAAAACGACCATTAAGAATTACCTCTCTGATCTCAGACACTTCTTGTCGTGGTTCCAGTATCACTTAGCAAATGCGTCTTCTTCCTCCCCTGTTGAGATTATCGCCTCAGTTGATGTAGAAACAATTTTGAAGTACAAACAATATCTCGTTGACAACAAACTTCCTAACAAAACAGTTAATCGACGACTCTCTACACTACGTAAATTTTTCTCATTTTGCATAAGTCAAGATTGGATAAAAATTAATCCAGCGAAACAAGTAATAAACGTTGTAGCCGGTAAAAATAAAGCTAAGCTGAGCAAATCGAATGACAAAAGACAGATAGACATTCTCGATGACTTTAAAAAATATCTTGATAAAACAGGGCTTGATGGAGCCCAAATCAATAATACTCTCTCTGATATCTCTGAGTTTATAAGTTTAGTTAAAAGTTATTAAAAAATATGAAAAAAATAAAACGCTTCTCGGGATCAACACTCGAGAATCAATCGGATCTCAGTTTTAGCGTTAAACCCTGTACCGAAAGCCACTCGTTTACTGTTTTACAAACGTGGCTTTCTGGTTCATGGGTAAAAGACGCTTATACAACCTTGCGCATGTGGTTCGATCCAGCAATGGAAGGAAATCCATATCTTAAGGAAAAAATAGAAAAGAAAGAGGCTGAGACATACAGAATAAGAAGCTGGGTATCACGCCACTGGGCAAGAGCATAAATACTAATCAAATCTGATTGGTGAATGGTTTACTATTCATGGATAAAATAAACAAAGCTACAATTCGCCGATATATCAACAATCTCCATCAAAAGGGAGTAGCTTCTGATGCAATCAAAAGGAAACTTTCTTCTATCGAAACTTTTATCAGTTTCTTAGAAAAAACAGGAAAAATAAATAAGAAAGCGAGTGATGAATTACGATTAACGATTGATGAGTTAAGAAAAGAACTGGTATTTACTACACAAACACGTCATCGCAAGGATTCAGAGTTGCCAAGAAACGTGAAAATTCCTACTTCCCATCTACAAAAACCCATAAAAATCAGTGACTTTGAAAAAGCAGAGTATGTTGGGCAAAAAAAAACAGAAGGCTTCGCAGGAGAGTTCTATTTTCGATTTCATTTACAAACGTACAAAATAAGGTCATTTGTAACTGGAATACTTAAAAAAATCCCATTCCTAAACCCTAAACCATCTAATAAGCAAATCTCTCTCTCACGTCATCGCGAGGATTCCGAGTTGTCGGAAGACGAAGCGATCTCCGACTCAAATCAGCAAAAACCCACTCCTCCAGTAAGTATCCATGATTATTTTAAAATACAGCATTATATCTATTTTGGTTTAATTGCTTTGCTTTTAGCTTTTTTAGGAGCTGGTATATATGAACAGTTCTTTAACAAAACTAACAAGCCATTTGCTTATCCGTCTCAGGCAGTACGTGCAGGAAGAATTATATCATTTCAGGGTCGTCTAACAGATTCTCTCGGTAATCCAATAACCACATCAACCGATATTGTCTTCAAGCTTTACGATGCCAGCACTGGAGGAACAACTCTATACACAGGCTCATGTACTGGAGTTAATGGAGTTACTCCTGATCAAGACGGGATAATAAACGTGCTGATTGGATCCGATTGTAGTATGAGTGAGATACCTTCCTCTGTTTTTACCGAACATGCTAATGTATATCTTGGCGTTACTGTCGGAACAGATTCAGAGATGACACCTCGACAACACATTGCAAACGTTGGTTATGCAATGAACTCGGAAACGCTTCAAGGATTTCCTCCAGGTACAGGAATAAACAATATCCCATTTATTAATAAAAATGGAAATATTATGATGGCTACTGCCTCACCTGGTATAAGATCTACTTACACCTCTGCAGATTTCACAATATCGAGTGCTAAAACAGTAACTATAGCATCAGCAGGAACAGGAGATGTGGTGCTCCAAGCTACAGAAAGCGGTGCTTTAAAATTCAGGGTTGGTGGAGATTCAGATACTAATAATAAAATGATTGTTGACTCAACTGGATACGTTGGTATAAACAACAATTCACCAAATTACTATCTAGATGTAACAGGAACCGGTCGCTTCAGTTCAACATTGTATACAGACGGAGGAGTCTCAACCACAACAGGTGGTCTTAGTTTAGACAGTAACAGTGGTGAAACAACAATTAACGACAATCTTACTGTTACAGGTACCTCTGATCTGCAAGGTGTCATTGCCAACTCAACGGGAGACGTAACAATTAACGACAACTTATATACAGAAAGTGGTCAAATTCGTTTAGGAAACTTTTCTGGAGCCCCATCATCCATAGGTTCTGGCTCAATGTACTATGACACAAGTACCCAAAAAGTTTATTACTATAACGGAACATCTTGGGTTGTATTTAGTACAGGGACCACTCTATGGCAAGAAATACTCGGTACACTCTCTCCACAAAACATAACAGACGATGTCCTTACAGGCACTACAGCTACATCATCAGCTCTGGTCCGCTTACCTGGAACATCAGGAGAGGATGTCTGGTTTAATACGGGTGGTAACGTTGGCATAGGTACAACCTCACCTCAAGCAAAATTATCTGTAGGATCAAGTAGTGAGTTCAGAGTAGATAGCAGTGGAGATATAACAAGGATTAATGATGTTGCCTACTCATGGCCTGGTTCTCAAGGGGCAGCTAATAGTTACTTAAAGAATGATGGTTCAGGAAACTTAAGCTGGACAACAAGTATCACTGCTGATTCCGTAGCTTTGTCTAGTATAACTGCTGCTGTAGCATCAAACAGTATTAACAATGATGACTATGCTCAAACCTGGAACTGGTCCTTAACTACAGCAGATAAAATAGGATTTACATTTGGAGAAAACTCTGCTTCTAGTGCCACAGGTAATCCTGCTATTCTTTCTGCTCAAACTCTAGCTTCCTCTACTGCTATACCTATGTATATTAAGAACTTAGGTAATGCTACTTCCTTTAGGGTTGATGATGAATCATCTGACACCACTCCATTTATGATAGATGCTACAGGAAATGTTGGTATCGGCACAACAAGTCCTGGACAGAAGTTAGAGGTAAATGGACAAGTAAAAATAGACACCATTAACTCTGTTGCTGATAACAGTATGGTACTAACTACAGATAGTGGAGTTGTTAAGTATATAGATACTACTAACTGGGATAAAGATAGCAGTGATGACATGAGTAGCTTTACACTGGCTGGTGATAGTGGAACTAATCAAACAATATCTGGTGGAGATACCATGACCATACATGCAGCTACATATGGAATTACAACCGCAGGAACCAACACAGATCAGTTGAACATCAGTCTTGATCCTGGAACTAATATGCAGTTAGATAGTAATGGTATATCCACTGTAGCTAATCCTACCTTTGCTACATCTGTTACCACCCCTCTGATTATAGGGTCATCATCTTTAGCTCTAAGACCTGCATCTGATTCAACAACAGCTATACAATTACAAGATTCATCTGGAACATCAATATTAGATATAGATACAACAAATGGTAATGTAGGTATTGGAACAACTTTACCAAGCGAGAAATTAACTCTATCTGGCGGTAATCTTTATCACTATGCCTCTGGAAATCCTACTCTTGAAGGTACGTATAATACTTCTGGCACTGCATGGAGTGTGTATGTATCTGGGAAATATGCCTATGTTGCAGATCAGGATTCAGGTCTTCAGATAATAGATGTATCTGATCCGTCAAGTCCCAGCCTTACAGGAACTTATAACACTCCTGGATCTGCATTTGGTGTGTATGTATCTGGGAAATATGCCTATGTTGCAGATCGTGAATCTGGTCTTCAGATAATAGATGTATCTGATCCGTCAAGTCCCAGCCTTACAGGAACTTATAACACTTCTGGATCTGCATTTGGTGTGTATGTATCTGGGAAATATGCCTATGTTGCAGATCAGGATTCAGGTCTTCAGATAATAGATGTATCTGATCCGTCAAGTCCCAGCCTTACAGGAACTTATAACACTTCTGGATCTGCAACGGGTGTATATATTTCAGGAAAATATGCCTATGTTGCAGATTGGGGTTCTGGTCTACAAATTATAGATGTCTCAGATCCCTCCAGTCCTACCCTTACCGGCACTTATGATACCTCTGGATTTGCATATGATGTGTATGTATCTGGGAAATATGCCTATGTTGCAGATCGTGAATCTGGTCTTCAGATAATAGATGTATCTGATCCGTCAAGTCCCAGCCTTACAGGAACTTATAACACTTCTGGATATGCATATGATGTGTATGTATCTGGGAAATATGCCTATGTCGCTGATAGTGGTTCTGGTCTACAAATTATAGATATCTCAGATCCTTCCAGTCCTACCCTTACCGGCACTTATGATACATCAGGAGTTGCATATGGAGTATATATATCTGGGAAATATGCCTATGTCGCTGATAGTGGTTCTGGTCTACAAATTATAGACATAAATGGAATAGAAACACCATCGTTATATGCAGGAAATATTCAAACAAATGATTTAACTACTACTGAAAACATTGATGTTGGAAATAATCTTTATGTAAGGAATGGTATTAATGCCGGTCCTGGCGGGCTATACGTTGATGCGGGAGAAGTTGCTTTCGACGGCAACTCTGGCTCGACTGCTTTTAGATTTGGCCAGAGTGGTACTGGAGATATATTAAATGTGTTCGATGGTTCATCCGAAATTTTTACGATATTGGATGGCGGCAACGTCGGTATAGGTACAACCTCACCTACTCAGAAACTACATATAGCAGGAAACATGAGATTAACAGGAGCTTTGTATGACAGTAGTAACAGTGCTGGCAGTAATGGTTATGTGTTAAGTAGTACCGGTAGTGGTACTAGCTGGGTAAGTGCCAATAGTAGTGGTCCTTGGACATATAGTGATCCTTATCTTTATCCTGACAATGCTACTGATAGAGTTGGTATAGGTACTACTAATACCTCAGATATGATTAGTCAGTTATATGTTACTAATGGTAGTACTTTAGGTAAAGCTTTAGCTATCTTTAATCAGACAGAGGATCAACCTATCCTGGTTGCTTCTAAGAGTGGTACTACTAAGTTTATTGTAGATAAAGATGGGAACGTTGGGATTGGGACAACAAACCCAAGTGCAAGGCTGGATGTTAGTGGTCAAAATGTCAATTTATATTCAGGTACTACTTATCAATATTTAAATGTTGGAAGAAATGCAAGCGAAAAAGCTAGATTTTATATTACTGATACAACAGGATACTTTGATTACATTCAGGATGAGACTGACACAACTAACCATGATTTTATATTTAATATAAATTCACCATCAAGTGGGTCTGCTGATTGGATATTTAAAAACCGTGGTTCTGAGTCTTTAAGGATAACAGAATCTGGCAACGTCAGTATCGGCACAACAAGTCCTGGACAGAAGTTAGAGGTAAATGGACAAGTAAAAATAGACACCATTAACTCTGTTGCTGATAACAGTATGGTACTAACTACAGATAGTGGAGTTGTTAAGTATATAGATACTACTAACTGGGATAAAGATAGCAGTGATGACATGAGTAGCTTTACACTGGCTGGTGATAGTGGAACTAATCAAACAATATCTGGTGGAGATACCATGACCATACATGCAGCTACATATGGAATTACAACCGCAGGAACCAACACAGATCAGTTGAACATCAGTCTTGATCCTGGAACTAATATGCAGTTAGATAGTAATGGTATATCCACTGTAGCTAATCCTACCTTTGCTACATCTGTTACCACCCCTCTGATTATAGGGTCATCATCTTTAGCTCTAAGACCTGCATCTGATTCAACAACAGCTATACAATTACAAGATTCATCTGGAACATCAATATTAGATATAGATACAACAAATGGTAATGTAGGTATTGGAACAACAAGTCCAGGGGCAAAATTGGATGTATCTAGTGGTAATATTTTACTTGACAACAATTATTACTTAAAAGGCAACCGCGGTGATGGCTCCATCTCATCCTTAATCGGTATTGACAATGGTCAAAACATAGTTATTGGTGAATCCACTAGTGTACCTAGTTCACTGAAAATTATGACACCTGTGGATGCTGGACAAGGTGTAGGGATATACAATGGCACCACAGACATCGCTTGGTTTGAAAACAATGGAAATGTTGGGATTGGGACAACAACGCCAAACTATAATTTAGAAATCCAAAACACTGCGGACGCAGCCATCTTTTTAGAGGCAGATACAGACAACTCCAACGAAACTGACAATGCCTTTTTAAAGTTATCTCAAGATAACGGAGCAGTCACTGCTATTTTAGGAACGGTCGGTAATGCTGGCTATGATCCTGAAAACAATAGTTATACCAATACCGTGGCTAACGCCACTTTACTTGGTTCTATTAACCCCTACTCTTTACAATTTGGTACTAATGATGCAGTAAGATTAACTATCAACTCTTCCGGTAACGTCGGTATTGGAACTACCAATCCAGCTTCTCTTTTAGAAATCGAGGGTTCTAACAATGCAGCTCTATCTATTTCCAACACTAGCGCTGGCTCTATATCCTCACCAGTTGAAAGTAAACTACAATTCAGAGGTTATGGAAATAATGTACGTGCTGAAATTGCAGGACTTGACAAAGCAAGCAGTCTGAGTGGCGGTTGGTTGACATTTAAAACTCAAGACTCTAGCAGTACTTTACAAGACAGAATGATTATTGATAGAGACGGCAACGTTGGTATTGGTACTACTAGCCCAGCTGCAGAGCTGGACATTAACGGTGGTTTGTATTTAACAGATACCACCAGAACTTACTTTGATGGAGTTAGAACATTTGAAAATGTGGCTCATTATTACAATGGTAATACTACCCATACAGGTACTATTGTAATTACCATTGGTAACACACCAAATATGATGATAGATGGTGAGATTAGCGTCCAGGGATACAATAAATTAACCAAATACCATTTCAGAGGCTATACCTACACTGCTTCGTCTAATTGGCATCAACCTCAAGCATCATGTACTACTAGCAACGGCGACTGCACGGTGCGGTTTGGTAAACTTTCTTCAAATGATGATAGAGTTATTCTTTTAGGAACAACTAGTACAGACTGGGGTTCCTATCCTCATATAGCTGTCACTCGGGTAACTAAAGGATATGGTAGTGGAGATAATATTGGTGATTGGTCAATTAGTATTGTAACCGATGAATCACCTTACACTATAGGAACCACTCCTAATGTAAACACAGGTTTTACTGCTTATAATCCTATATTTACAGGTAATGTCGGTATTGGAACTACCAGTCCAAGCGCTCCACTGTCGTTTGCAAACTCAACTGGAGCAAAAATTAACTTATATTCCACTACATACGCCATTGGTGTGGAAAGTTCTGAACTAAGAATTGCCAGTAATGACAAAATTACTTTTTTTACAGATGGATATAGTAGTGGTGAAAAAATGAGAATCAGTAATAATGGTAACGTCGGTATTGGAACTACCTCACCTTCTCAAACTCTTGATGTGAACGGAACAATTACGGCTACCGACATCACTTGCTCTGACTGTCTTAATCAAGGAGATATCGCAAATAATGCTATTGGCCAAGGAGAGTTAAAAACAACAACAGGAGAAGTTAGTGCTAATGCTTTGGGAAGTATAACTTTGCCAGGTGGAACATATGGATTCTTTCCACAGTCTAAAAGAGACTCTTCTTGTTCGTCTGTCGAAGTAGAATTGGCTAGAAAAACAGCCAGTGCCGGAACTGGGACTTCATACGCTACTACCGTTGTAGTCACAGGAATTAACTCATGTACCGTATACTTTCAACAAAGATATGTTCAAGCATCTCCACCGTACTACATTGATGGCTACCTTATACCACACTTCATTTATATATTAAGAGATAAAAATACAAACAAGATGCTTGCTAGTTATCAAGCACAAGATCCACCTTGGGATAATAACGGCGGTAGCCCACAAAAAATGCCACACCCATTTTTCGATTATATAGATAAAGAACTACCGTCCAATTTGGAAATTGATTTAATAGACACATCTGATATTGTTGAACTTAAACAAAAGGCCGCAGATAAAGGAATATCCTTGCTTGAGTATATTCAAAACTATATGGATGTAGATACTCAAAATTATACTCCTCCAACAAGCCCAGAAACACATCGTCCAATACAACTTCCAGATCAAGTAACGTGGAGAAAACTAAAAGATAAACCATCGGATGAAATACAACTTAATAAGGCCGTCGCTGACAACAGTGTTGTAAAACAACAAGGAGCAGACATTGCCGAAAGTTACCCAGCCAGTTTCTTAGAAGCAGGAGACATTGTAGACGTTATGAAAGCTCATGAAGCTAAACCGTGGGATAACAAACCTAATTACACGCTAGTCAAATCTCGCACAGAATATTCAGGAAAAGCACTAGGTATCGTATCAACTAATCCAGCACAAATCATAGGTAATAATCAAGATAGAAATAGAGTCCCACTCGCTTTAGCTGGACGTGTGCCTGTTAAGGTTATACTTTCAGGGCCAAAAATATCGGTCGGTGATCCAATTACATCGAGTGTTATCCCAGGATTTGGAGTTAAATCTCAACACCCAGGACATATTGTTGCAAAAGCTTTAGAGTCAACCAAAGATATTGACATCTCTAAGTGTTCTACTGTTGAATCGCTAACAAGTATCGAGTGGCCAGATGATGACGGGAGTAATCAAAACAAAGTTTGCTTTAAAGTGCCAAAAGATTCATTGAGTCAAGATATAAAAGCAAACTTATCACTGAAATATTTGATTAATGATAAATATATTATTGTTGGAAAGATTATGTCATTTGTTAACCTGTCGTGGTACGATCCAACTGTTAAGGTGTCCGGAAAAGGCATCTTAATAGACAGACGAACAGGTAAGGCTATATATAATTCTGTGCAGACCAGCTCTCTAGAAACAAACAAGCTTACAGCTCAGATATCAAATCTTACAGAAATAATTTCACAAAAGGTAACAACCGCAGCTTTAAAAGCTAAAGATATAAGCACCACAACATTCTCAGCTGCAACTGCAAAGATACAAACATTAAATGTAGATAAGGTAATGGTATCTGGAAAGAATTTGGCTAATTATATCAACGAATTAATAGATAAAAAATTAGAACAAAATCAAAAAACTATCTCCCCTGTTGTTGAGGTTAAAGATATAACTGCAACAGGATCAGCGAACTTAGCTCATATTCAAACAAAAGAGATTTCTCCTCAAGAAAAAGATTTGGTTTTGTCATTGCGAGCGAAGCGCGACAATCTCGGCGGTAAGCTCTCCAAGCTTATCATTAAAGGCTTAAATAATAAAAACGTTGTAACTATAGATAGCGTTGGAAACGCAACATTCTCCGGAACACTTGCTGCTAAACAGGTCAACGCAGATAAAGCTAAGATTGCACAAATCAACACGGATAAATTAAGTGGTAAAGAAGCTTCCCTATCAGGCAAACTTATAGCTAAGGAAGTTGAGGCAGAAAATATTAAAAAAATAGAAAATTCTGTATCTCAAACCAAATCTAATATTCAACAACTGCAGGATGCATATTCAAATGAAAAAGCTGCAACTACAGAGACACAGAAAAGCATAGAAACACTAAATAACGATGTTAATGAAATACAAAAATTATTAGCTGATATACAAAATGATTCATCAACCAATCCGCAATATTATCAAAATATAGATGACAACAGCAATGTTGCATCCGATGGCATCCAACAAAACACAACCTTAGAAAACTTAGTTGTCACTGGTAACTCTAACCTATATGCTCTATCTGTAGCAGACTCATTCTCTGTGGGAACAATCTCTATGAGAGATAACAGCATTATTGCTCTTGCCTCCAAGTTAGAATTATCAGCTCTTAATGAGGTTAGCTTCTTTGGAGGATCAGTTGTTATAGCTAGAAACGGTAACATCACCACATCAGGAACCTTGATAGCCAAAGGTGGAATCAAAACAAATAAAATAGAATCAATCTCACCGGAAGATAATATCACGGTGAAATTAAATTCCAAACCACAAAATCCAAATAACAAACAAATTACAAATAACAAATTACAAATAACAAACCAGTTGGATAAAGAAGTGGCAAGTATTAATGCTTCAGGATCCGCTAAGTTCAAAGATATTGCTCTTAACAAATACATGGATGCAACAAGCTCTGCTGCAATTATTGCCGCAGACGAGAACTTTAATAAGCACGGATTATACTTACCAGCAATTGAGACGGGCAACACCTCAGCTGGTGTGGGTCGTTTACCACAAAAGAAAGGAGAGGTTGTTATTTATAACGACAATGTCAACAAGGACTCACTCATATACCTAACACCAACAACTTACGGGTTCTCTGGAAGATTAACCGTGTTGCAAAAAGAGAATGGATACTTTGCTGTGGCAGTTAACCAAATATCTAATGTAGACATTATATTTGATTGGTTGATAGTTAATTAAAAAGTTAAAAATTTGTATCTTGTATCTAGTATCTGGTATCTAGCACGTCATCGCGAGAGAATGAACGAAGCGATCTCCGCCCATATGAGAGCAAGACTGGCTATTGGTGTTAGTATTAAATACCATAACGGCGGGGATTGCTTCGCTAACGCTCGCAATTGTAAATGTTAACTAATTCGGTAATGATTTTCTAAACTCAACTGGTGTCTTGTTCTTTATTCCCTGATGTGGTCTCATAGTGTTATAGTAATACAGATACTGTA
>JALWZV010000035.1 GCA_027002315.1 Candidatus Roizmanbacteria bacterium
TAATAAAACAGCTGATATTAAATCGAAACAGTTGGCAGAAAACAAAAAAAATAAGAAACATCGATATTATGTTGTAAAAAGAGGGGAATTCCTGTGGGAAATAGCAGAGAAAATATATGGATCAGGATTTAACGCTATCGATATAGCTAAAGCAAATAAAATAACAAATCCAAATATTATATACACGGGACAAAAACTTTTAATACCAGACGTTAAACCTAGATTAATAACTCAAAAGAATATGGTGCAAAGTAAACAAACTTTAAGAAAGAGAGTTGTAAAAAAAGCAACGTATAAAGTTAAAAAGGGAGATTTCCTTTGGAAAATAGCTGTAGAAAATTACGGAGATGGCTTTATGTGGGTAAAGATAGCAAGAGTTAACAATATCACAAACCCTGATCTTATATACAAAGGTCAAATCTTAAAATTACCATAACAAGATTTTTAATTAGTCGGGGTTATAACTGACTGTTATGGATGTTGCTGTTTCGTTACCAGCAGTATCTATTGCTATAAAGTGTATTTTGTTTTCACCTTTTTTTAACTGAAGAGTGTATCTAAACTCACCTTCCTGTGTAATTATTACAGGGTGATTGTTTATTTTAAATATATCAACATTCCCCTCTACTTTACCTTCCACTGTAATCTCTTCTTTGTCTAAACCTTCTCCATCCTGAGGTTTGTTTACAATTATCTTAGGTCCTTCATTATTATAATTAATTTGTTTTTTATCTGAAGAAATTTCCTTATCAACAGAGTTATTTTTACCTTTTATGACAATGATGTTCTCTCCAACTCTGAGTGGACCAACCACCTCATCAAATAAATCATCCTTGGGATATATCTCTTTTACTTTAGTATCGTTTATAAAAAACGCCACAGAGTCAATATTCATTATGTTACCACTTATTCTTATTTTGGATGAGTTGGTAGATACTGGAATGTCGTCAATATTTAAAAGCATCTTCTCAACAGGCTTGCTCGACTTTATCGATGATTTATCGTTAGCCTTATGTAAAGACGTCATCAAAGAAGTGGCAGATAAAATTATTTTTATGCCAATATAAACTGTAAGAATTAATAACAAAATACTTACAGCCACTATAAACAAAACATTCGAGGTTCTTTTTTTTCTTCGTTTTATAAAACGTGTCATGAGCCGTCTGTCAGATTTGAACTGACGACCTATCGCTTACGAAGCGATTGCTCTACCAACTGAGCTAAGACGGCTATAAGAGCGGTGGACCGGATTCGAACCGGCGACCTTCTCCTTGGGAAGGAGACATTCTACCACTGAACTACCACCGCTATATATAATATTTTATCAAAAAAAGGGCCTATCTTAATCTTTTTTTATATGAATATGTCCATAAGAACAAAATACCTAAAACAAAGATTATAAAAGCATGCAGTATAACATTATCAAAGAATGAAAATATCAAAACAAAAAAGAGATACTTTCTGAAAACAAAGTTACCCGCCCAAATCAAATAAATAAAGTAGACAAACAAAATAAAACCAAGAACTCCTGTTGTTGATAAAATTGTCAGATAACTAGAGTGAAAGGATGAGAGAGCATGAGAGTTAGAGGTAGTACCACTTTTTCTCTCATACCTCAATCTATCATACCCAACACCAAACAACAGGTGTTTTTTGAAGGTCTTAATCCCTTTAGAATAATCTTTCTCTCTCGATACTACAGAAAACGATCTGTAAAGATTTACTCCTTCTCCAAAAGGTTTCGGATATAACACAAAAATAAATATACTTAGTAATAAAATGCCAATAAAGAATAATCCTCTGTTTTTAAAACGTTTTGATGTTGAAAACATAAAAATAAGTGATAAAAATAAAGATAAAAATGCAGCACGCGAAAAGGTTCCTATAAAAAGCAATAAAAAAATAATAAATGCAAACTTTCCATAATAAGACTCAAAATAGTTATCAATAATAAACATAACAACCAAACCTAACACCGCACCTGAAAGATAAGTATCAAAGAAGGTTCCAAAAACTCTGTAAAGATGAGGGTCCCATCCTTGATATTTTAATCCCCAAAGACTAGGAAAAAATAAGTACTGAGTTGCAGAGATAATTCCCACACAAATTATTAACAAAAGAAGGGATTTTTTAATGACGCTTATTTTACTCTTGTTAGTCTTTAAGTCGTAAAACAAATATCTAAAATAACTAAAGTAAACAAAAAGCCTCATCAGGTATAAAGAACCAATGATACTCTCTTTCAAACTAAATCTTGAGTGTAAGGTCAAGTAAGGAGTTATTAATACTATTAATAAAAATGCCAAGTATAACTTATATTTCTTATACAAAGTTTTAAAGAGTAAAAACCTATATTTAATCACTAAAAAAAGTAGATGGAAAAAAATAAACAACTCATATGCGTAAATGTTTACTTCTTGATTTAAAAAAGAGATTCTTCCTAGTTGTCCTAAGTTAAATAAGAGTGCAGTTAAATATATCATAACTCCAAGCTCTTTGCTCTAACTAAAAATGAGTGGAATGACATCATAAAAGAATAAACAAACCCCCAATACCCATCCAAACATCCCAATAAAATAAAGTAGGTGTATATAAACTTTAAAAATGGCCAAATCAATGCCTCAATCACGTTAACTTTCTTACCCTCATACTTAAACTCTCTTGCTCTTATTGTGCTATAAAGATTGATCTTTGAGATAAAATCGGCAATAGAGTCGTGAGAAAAATGCAAGATGCAGTTACTCAATCTCAAAACTTTTGTTTTACGATTTGGTCTGAAAACTTCATGAACCATTCCGTTCCACTGACCAGAATTCTTACTCACCAATCGAATAAACCCAATTTTTCTGGCCTTCCATACCTCACCAAATCTAACTTCCTTACTCTCCCCTACTATTTCACGTCGTTTAATGTAAAAACATCTTTGTTTTTTAGTATCTTTGGTTACATCAATAATCTCATCACGTAATTCATCTGTAACAACCTCATCATCATCGACAAATAAAATCCAGTCCCCCTCAGCCTGACTCAATCCAAAGTTCTTCATTTGTGAGAAGGATTTATCTTTAAAATTTTTTTCAACAATCCTTATCTTTTTCTTGTTTTCAATATTTATCTCTTTATTACCACAAACAGACGAATCTTTTAAAATGAGTATCTCATCGCAAAACTGAACGCTCTTCAACGTTCTGTTAATATTCTTTCGGCAGGCAGTTAATATTACACAACTAATCATAATTATTTAAACTAAGCTTTCATATATTTTAACAATTTCTTTAGCTGTTGTTTCACTATTGAAATATTTTATTGCTCTTTTCCTCGCTAATTTTCCCAAGCGATAACGTAAATTATCATCTAATATTAAAGACTTTAACATAAGAACAGTATTATTGAGATCCCCCTCTTTAACCAAAACACCAGCCTTACCTACAATCTCCCCTATTGCTCCACTTTTATATGCTACTACTGGAAGTCCTGAGGACATAGCTTCTAACAAAACCATTCCGTATTGCTCTGACCATCTCTTACTTGATCTAGAAAGTAAAATAAAGATGTCTGCTCTCTGATACTCTTTGTGAATATCTTTGTAAGAGACCTTTTTAAAGGTTACGTTTTTTATGTTATTCTCATGAAAATACAGCTTCATCCTGTTTTTACCTCTACCATCGCCTATCATTATTAACTCAATACTCTTGTTTACAAAATCTTTAGAGTATTTTGACAACAACAGATTGTAAACCTTTCCTAAATCATAAATCCCCTTATCTTCAACAAAACGACCTATAAATAAAATACGGATGTTTTTCTTAGAGTCTTTACTTACTACAGGCGCGGGGTGAAATCTTTTTGTGTCCACACCTAAATGAAGCATTTTTATTCTCTTTGGGCTTACGCCTTCTTTTTCCAACGCTTTTCTTGCCATTCTTGTATAAACTAGAAAGAGATCGATGTGCTTAATAGCAAAGTATTTGTTATGTCTTTTTATTAATGTACTCTCGTTGTTAAAAGGAATAATCTCCCAAGAAGTAGAGATTAGCTTTTTTATTACACCTGCCTTTCTTAACTTAGCAAGCTGAAACGTGTATAGATAATGAGGATCTGCTGTGTGAATGATATCAAACTTGGAAACAGTCTTACTTAGACCAAACAAAAATTGACATCCCCCTATTGACCTGTTTAATAAAAAACGTGGTATTCGCCTACAAAATCCTAGATCAGACAGGCTTAATAACTTTATAACAGGAAACCCTACCTGCGCGCTGATTGGGTTTTTAGAAGAAATTCCTACAATTCTAAACCTCTTATCTATCGTTCTCAACCTAAAATTCTGTGTTTCGTACTCATTCAAAAAAGCACCCCTTACTAAAGCGATGGTGTACTTATCCCTCATATAACTCTGTTAACTTCTGAACGTATTTATCCCACCTAAACTTATCTATTAGTTTGTTTTTAGCAATATGTTTCTTTTCTCCCTGCAAAATAATCCCGTGGGCATCATCTATCTCTTTAATAACGAAGGTATGTTCTTTAAGCTCAGGAACGATAGACGAACTCAGACCTATAACATCACATCCCAGCATTAACGATTCCAGAACAGGAAAATTAAAACTTTCATACAAAGACGTTGTTATTAAGTATTTAGAGGTCTTATACAACTCTATAAGTTTCCTTCTGTTTAAAAAACCAAGTTGTTTAACTCCATTAATGTTATCATAACCTGAATGAACTCCCACTAAGTATAATGTGTACTCCTTATCATATTTTCTTACTTTGTTAAAAATATCTACAACCTTATTTACCTGCTTTATCGGATGATCCATGCCAACATATAATATCCTTTTTTCTCTAATGTTTAATGAACCTCTCATCTTACGTGATTCCTCTAATACATCATAAGGAATTCCAAAGGGTAAAACCTCAACTCTTTTACTACAACTAATACACTGAGTAAACTCTTCCTTAACTCTCTTAGATGACGTAATAATAACCGAAGCTCGTTCACAAGATAACTTAAGCTGAGAAATAAAACTATGGTAGACATTTTTATAAAACTGGGGATAAAAAAAATAAGACAAGCCGTGAGAAAAAAACAAAACTTTTGAGTTTAAAAATGGTGGAATATACTGATTTAATGATAGAAATACGTTATCTTTTCTCAATCGAGAACTTAAACCCATCGTGTAGGAAAAACCAACTCTAGGCAGACGTAAAAAATCATCCTCGTTGTGTTTACCGCAAAATGCGTAAGAATTGTATTGATTTTTTTTATCAAACTTTAAAAGTGATTTTAATAAATTAACACTGAAAGTATAGTTACCATATTTGCTATCTTTACGTGAACATATTCCTCCAGCATCTACACCAATCCTCATCTTTCAGAATAAAATTTATAAAAAAGTGGAACTGCTATTAATAAACTAACTACCTCACTGGCAACTGTTAATATAGCACTAGCTGTGTAAGAATAATGAGGAATTAAAACATAATTTAATACTGTGTTGAAAACTGCCTGAACCATAAATATAATCAAAACCGCCCTCATTTTTTTCATTGCGTATAAACCATTTAAAAAAATTGAGACTATTAACATTAAGGGCAGGGTAAAAATAACTATTCTAAACACGTTGATCGAGGCAAAATAACTTGGTTGGAGCGCAAACTTTAAAACTGGTCCTGATAATATAAGACTAAAAACGACAACTGCTCCGCTCATCAAACTTAATAATAATGCATCCCTTTTGATTTTTGAGATAAACAGCTTTTTATTCACTGAGGCTAGTTTAGATAACACAGGGGTAGCAACCACATTGTAACTTGCAACTAAAAACATTAACGCATCATAAAATTTATAACCAGCTGAGTATATTCCTACAGCCTCTGGACCTTTAAATATATTTAACAAATAAATATCTATTTTGTTATACAAGATGGCAAAGATACTTATTAAAACAAAGATAAAGGATTTAGAGACTATATCTTTAAAATAAAGAACTAAGCTTTTTACCTTAAACTTCACCTTAGCAACTCCCAATTCTCTATTTAGAAGTATTTGTATCGAAAACCAAAATATAACAATAAAAGCAAGGTATAAACCACCTCTAACAGCTAAAAAAGAATATATACTTCTAACATAAAATAATGATGCTACTAACAAAACTGTAGAGAATAAATTCACCACTATAGAGAGAATGCTGGATATATAAAGTTTTTCCAAAACAGAGGTAAGTATCAAAAATGTTCCGGATAAACTCGTTGCAAATATTACCGGTGACACGTAGAGAACACCTTTAAAAACACCTTTTTGAGGATAAAGTAGCATTGAGGATGCTAAAATAACAACAAAC
>JALWZV010000036.1 GCA_027002315.1 Candidatus Roizmanbacteria bacterium
ACATTATAGCTAGTGTCACCGCCCTTATGGATGGCATATACATCATAATTATAACCATTCTTATAAAATAATGCTCCACCTGATGCACCACCGGTTGTATCACCCAAATGTCTTACTCGCGGGTTTCCATTTTGAGTCCAGTAATAAGATAGGGGGACATCCTTATTAATAAACCAATAGATGTCACTGTCTGTCTCGACTAGCTTTCCGTTTTGTTTCTTTGATTCTAACCCATAGGCCGCCATGATTGTCTTTTTATTTCGCTTAATATCGTTAAAAGCTTTCTTATTAAAAACAGTTAATTTAAATGGTTTCACAAGTCGTCCCTTATATTTAACTTTTCTTTTAAGCTTCAAAATGGCTACATCGTTTGTTGGACTATCTTTAGTACATCTTGTTAAAACTCTGCCACGATCAATTTCATAGTCTTTGTAGTCACCGTCTTCCATAATTAAAAAAACGTGCCCTTTCCACCACTGTCTTGAATTACCATTTATGGGTTTGCATTTCTTATCAAAAAAATTATGAGCTACTGTGATCACCACATCCGAAAACTCAACAAGAGTTCCTGACCCTACTGATTTATTACAGCCTTCACAATAAATAGCTCCCGCTGCCGCATATTTTCTCTCTTCAGATAATGTCGGTTCTCGTCTTGAATCATGGTTGCCAATAAGACCCACTTTATGAATAAGGTTTCTATAATCGGCCATCATCCCGCTTTGCCCATTATAGGAGTTGCACTCACGACAGGTTGTCTCATAGATCGCGTTTGATAACTCTCCCATTTCTGGATACTGGCAAGCATATCGTTGAGGAAGGGTGAGTTCTGAGTTTGACTTTTGAACCCTTTTTAAAACAGGTTTCTTATTTTCAACCACCCATTTTTGACTATAACAAAAGTCCGGTAGAGACTGCGCTGTTGCCACATGAAAAACACCAAAATACATCGAAGCTTGGATAAGAAATAACGAAGCAATTTTAAACACGGTTTTAGGTCTCCTGGGTACTATATCTAGTCTCTCTAAATGAGAGTGATTTTTCATTAAGATCGTGCAAATTCAAGACCATATACCACAAGTTTTAGGGCAAACATGAGGTCTTTCATAATTTTTGCAGAGATTTCAAAGATCTAAAGGAGATGTTGAAAGACGAAAGCTGTTCTTTATAGACGGAGCTGTTAATTCTTCCCTTTCGGGACAATGATCAAACCTCTCCTTAAAGGAAGAGTAAAGGCAGTTACCCAAAAATATTTACAGGCTCACCGCTTGCTGCTCTAAATCTCAGCTGCGGAAGGAGACATAATATCATTGTTTAAAAAACCATCTTTAGCACTTCATCGTCACTAAATTTTGAATAAATCCTATCAATAGTCTCAAAAGAGATATTGTGTTCAGCGCGTTCTATGCTCTTATAAGTAGCTTCACTAACATCGATAATAGTCGAAAATTCTTTTTGGCTCTTTTTTCTGCGCTCTCTAATAACAGACATCGCAATGGCCATTTTTTGCTTACGGCTAAACCCGAAAGACTCAAACAATAAGAACATATTTTTTAAAGCATTTTCAATTTCATGCCCCACAATTTGATCGGAGTTTATTTTTTAGCAAGTAGTACATTCATATCGCAGTTGAATAATCGAGACAAATCTTTTGCAGCCTGCTTTGAAATTGCCCGAGTTCCATTTTCAAAAGCTGATAAATTCGACTGTTTAATTCCAGTTTTACTCTGAACATCTGATTGAGATAGACCGGCCTTTAACCTTTGGCCTTTCAGATATCGAGCACCTCTTAAT
>JALWZV010000037.1 GCA_027002315.1 Candidatus Roizmanbacteria bacterium
AGCTACACTAAGATTATTTTTTAATATACTTTCGTACACCTTCACCATATCGTTTTTATTACTTAGTCTAGATAGAGTAAAAAGATGGCTTTTTGATATAAATTTTCCATAATAACCATCAATCACCATCGAGGGCAGTTTGCTCAATCTACGAATGTGAGATATGTAAGCTGGTTTGAGTTTTAGACCGCGTGCAACATCTATGAGCCTTAGTCCTTTTTCTTTTATATAGAAATTTATAAGTTTTGCTTTATAAATGATGTCATTTGTCGAGAAAAATTGTTCGCGAAGCTTTTCTATTGTTTCCATAAAGATAGGATAAAGTGTATCTTCTTTAATAATACTAAAATAATTGTATTTAGTATTTAGTATTTAGTATTTAGTACGTCATTGCGAGCCTGCCTACCGCAGGCAGGGAGCGAACGGAGAGAGCGACGTGGCAATCCCCGCCGTTATGATTTTTAACCTGTCGTTTATCTATCACGTCATTGCGAGGAACGAATCCACGCTAAGCGTGGCGAAGTGACGAAGCAATCCCCGCCGTTACGATTCTTAATACAACCCATGAAAAACTAAACAATAGCCAGTCCTACTCTCATATAGTCGGAGATCGCCACGCTCGCTAATCGCTCGCTCGCGATGACGTAAGAGAGTAGTCATTGCGATCCTCCCAACTTGTCGGGAGGAGAAGCAATCCCCGCCTATATGAGAACAAAACTAACTTTTGTTAAGTTAGATTTGGTTTGGTGAAGTTCAAAATTAATTTTTTTAATTTTTGTATATATTTGACTTTTGGGTGATAAAATTTTAGATTGTATATAGAGATGACAGAAATATCATTCAATTTTTTAATAAACCTTTTCTTCTTCTTATCTTTTCCCTTTATTGGAGGATATTTGGCCGTTAAATATAAACTATCACCTTTAATTGGTTATATCTTAGGGGGTATTATTATGGGACTGTTTTTTAGTCAAAGATTTTCTCATGATTTTTTGTCCAATATTGCTGTTTTAGGTTTATCTATACTCGTGTTTGCAATAGGAATGGAGGTTGATTTCAAGTCTATTAAGATGTTTGGTAAGTTTGTTCTCTGGGGAGGATTAATTCAATTAGGAGCAAGTGCAATTTTAATTTTCGTTTTATCTGTTGTTTTTGGTTTTAATTTAATAGAGTCTTTCTTTTTTGGTTTTGCTTTTGCTTTATCTTCTACAGCTGTTGTTGCAAAGATCATTCAAGATAAAGGAGAGGAGAGTTCATTTTTAGGAGGGATAACAATTGGCATCTTGATTTTACAGGACATAGCTTTAATACCACTGATAATAATTTTTTCTTCATTTAGTAAAGATGCGAGTTTTATCAATGTGTCTAAAAGCATAATTTTAAATAGCATCAAGGCAGGAGTCTTACTTGTGAGCGTTTATTTTATAGGAGAAACAATTATGCCGTTTATGTTAGATAAGGTAGCAAATATATCTCAAGAAATATTTAATTTGTTTATTATTTTATTTATAGTTGGTTCTTTGGCTTTGTTTTCTTGGCTCCACATCTCTGTGTTGTTGGCAGCGTTTTTAGCTGGAATTTTATTAAACAAGACGCTGGAGCAGGAGCAAGTATTTTCGCAGATAAGGACAGTCAGAGATCTTTTGGCTATAGTGTTTTTTGTTACTTTGGGAATAGGTATAAACCTATACTTTGTTTTTACACACTCTTTGTCAATACTAATTTTTGTGTTGTTTTTGGTTTTAATTAAGTTTTTAGTTGTTTTGATTCTCTTTTTGGCTTTTAGATTTCATACAAAGACGGCGTTTCTTATTGCTTCATACCTTTTTGAGGTAGGGGAGGGGGCTTTTATTATTATTTACCAAGGACTACAAAGTGGTGTTATTAGTAGTGATAGTTACAACTTTGCAGTCTCAACTGTGGTAATAACCTTACTCCTGACCCCTTTTATTATTAATTACAATGACAAGCTTTATAGTATTGTTAGGAAGTTTACAAAGAAATTCTTTCCTTTTATTGGTAAGTTTATCAGCTATAAATTTGACAGAGAGAGTCCGAACATCAGTATTCTCCCTTATAAAAATCACGTTGTGATATGTGGATATGGAAGAGTGGGAAGGTATATCGGAAGAGCATTAACCCTTGCAAAGATACCTTTTGTTGCTGTTGATTATAATCTACAAATTGTAAAAAGAGCAAGATCGCAAGGAGTTAATATTATTTATGGTGATCCAACAAATATAGATATACTTGATTATCTAGAGGTGGACAATGCCTCTATTTTAATTTCTGCAATACCTAATAAAAAGTATCAAGAGCAGGTTGTCATTGGGGCTAAAAAACTTAATCCAAAGATAATAATTTTTACAAGGGTGCATAGGAAAGAGGATCAGCAAAGAATGAGGGACTTAAATGTTGATGTGATTATTCACCCAGAATTTGAGGCATCGCTTTCCATAATTAGAAAGATATTATTGTACAAAAGATTTTCCAAGGATGATGTTAAACGTAAGATTAAAAGATTAAAAATAGAACATGGTATTTTATGAGGACAAGAAAGCGCAGAAGAAAGTTATATCTAAAGATCTCTGTTGGGTTAATCGTAATTTTATTCGTCTACTTCATTATTAACTCTTTCTCAAACTCACTGTTTGTTAATAAAAGAAGCAAGATGCTAACGATTGTTTTTTATCAAAAGTACCCGGTAGTTTATTTTTTAGATTTTTCTACCTCAATGTTTTACCGGACGGTGTTAAATCCAGATTGGAGAGTTATGGTGCCGGGTGATTATGGTTATTATAGAATTGGGGCGTTGCAGAAATTAATGTCTTTAGAGGGAAAAAAAGACATACTCAAGAACACATTTAGTTATATAGACAACTCTATGGTCGATTATTACTTTTACCCAAGAAAGGTTGATGTTTATTACTCATCTAGCTCTAGTAATCTTTCTAAGGTAAAAAGCCCTAAATTTATCTTTATGAAAAGCAACACCTCCTTTTTTAATAAATTTTATATTTGGCTTTTTTTATTAAGGAAAACAAATCAAGACTTTATAAACATAGAATATCCGACGTATAGAGATAAAGTGGGCGATTTGTACTTAGATGTTGATAAATTTTCGAAAAAAACTAAGGGAATGTTCTATGATGTCTCTTATAGAAAAGACAATAAAGATGTACAAATAATTTATACTAATAGTTATAACTCTGCCGTTGTTATAGCATCTATATTAGAAGGATCAGGAATAAGAGTAATTGATATTTCTAAGGGTGAGAAAAAGAGGAGTGGAGAGGAAAGAAGCAAATGTGTTTTGATAGATAGCTCTATGTCTTTATCTTATACAGCAAAATCTTTAGCCAGTTTCTTTGATTGTAAGATAAAACATGGCAAGACAAGAATATCTGATATAATTCTATTACTGAACGATCAGGAGAAAAGTTGGGTTAAAAATAACACAAATTAAGTTTACAATGACAGTATTTCTAATATTATTGCTTATTTTTTTAATCTCCTTTATCTTAGCTTTACGTTCAATGGGCGATTTTAAAACGCCGGAGATTATTAAGCATGTTATTGAAAGTAAAAGGCTGAAGGGGACAATAGTCTTCTTTAAAGACGAGGTTAAACGTTATTCTTCTTCATCATCATCTGTCGGTGAGGCTGATGATATCAAACTAGAGTAATCCTCCTTTTCTTTTAACAAGGTATCAGCAAGTTGTTCGATGTTAGACTCAGATATTTCTGGTAACTCTTCTTTCTCTTCCTCAATGCTACTTATATCATCAATCTCTTTATCCTCCTCATCTCCAAGAAATTTTTTTTCTATCTTATCTATATTTCTGGTTAAGTCTTCTGGAAAGGAGATATTGTTTCGAACTTTTTGTCCCTTAGATACCTCTTTAATGAAAACAACAATATGTTGACCATCAAACTCTTTTATATATGCCTTGTACTTACTTCCTGCATTAATAAATAAAATCAGTCTCTTTGATATATCATCTGGCAATGCTCCAATGTAGTCGCCATCTTCATTACGTATCTCAATTCTTTTACGTCTTATTTTTAGATAAACCTCTTCTCCTAAAGAAACACTAGCTATTACATCTTTTTGTCCTAAATTTACCAGAGTGGCGTTTATGGTGGATCCTGGCACACTTAAAAAAGTGTTTGGGTCGAGATTGACCGTTTTATGTTGAGATTTTGAGGTTACATTTTTAACCACTTTCATTCGCTGAATGTTTTGCAATGCGATTTTATTGCCAGGTTGAATCCTTAAAACTTTTTTATAACATCTTTCTGCCCTCTTAATATCATTAAGCTGTGAGTATGCAAATCCCATACGTAAAAGCGCCTCTATGTTACTGCGATCAAGTTTTAGTATTTCCTTGTTTTTAGCCATTGCATCTTCCCATTTGGAAGATAAGGCAAGATTAACTGCTTCTGTTCCTAGCGTTTCGATTTTATCTTGAAGGTTCATAGATAATTAAATTAGGTTAAGAAATTATATTCCATTTTCTTAGTATGTCAAGTATAATTAAGTTCATATAAATTACCAAGGTAAAAAAAATGTCAGGACACTCCAAATGGTCGCAGATTAAACGGAAGAAGGGTATTAACGATGTAAAAAAAGGTTTAGTATTTTCTAAGTTGTCTAAGGCAATTACTTTGGCGGTTATAGAAGGAGGAGGGATAACAGATCCTAATTTAAACGCTTCTTTAAGGATTGTGGTAGAAAAGGCTAAAAAAGAGAACATGCCGAAAGATAATATTAAAAGAGCGATAGAGAAGGGGACTGGAAGCAACAAATCCCAACTTAAACAAATAATTTATGAAGGTTTTGCCCCTTTTAATATTCCATTTATAGCGGTTGCTACGACTGATAATACCAACAGAACATTAGCTGACCTACGTCATACTGTAGAGAAGGCTGGTGGTAAGCTTGCTAATCCCGGTGCAGTGTCTTATTTGTTTAAAAAGAATTGCTTGGTGGTTTTTGATAAAAACGAGACAAAAGAAGAGGATGTTTTTAATTTTGCCGATAAGTTGGGTAGTGTTGATATTGACCAGAATGAAAATGAGTATTTTGTTTACCTTCCCTTTGAAAAACTAGGACAGGCCACAGAAAGTCTTAAAGGCAAGCAATTTAAGTCAATAAATGCTATATACAGACCTACTTCTCCGATTAATATTCCGAGTGAAGATGAGTACAACAAGCTTACATCCTTTGTTGATTTAGTTGAGGGTTTGGAAGACATAGAGAAAGTTTTTTTAGCTCTAAAATAGTTTATGCGTGTACTTAAGACTGTAAAAAAGTCTATATTCAAGAAATTTCAGAGGATACCTACGAGGATAAGGTTTGCTATATCTACCTTAGCTTTAACCTTTGTGACAGGAGTTTCTACTTTATATTTTATGGAAGAGATGCCTATTTTTATTCCTTTGCTTATACTTTCAACCTACGTAATGACATATTTTGCTTTGTTAGAAGATATTGAAAAAGTAGAGTGGTTCTTCCTTTTTGTGATGCCGATAGCCTTTACGATCTTATCATATAGCTTTTATCTTTTATTTCCTGTTAGGTGGTTGACTAGAGCACCATTCCTGATTTTTTATGCAGTCTCTATTTATGCTCTTCTGTTAAGCTCTAATATATTCAATGTTGGTGTTAAGAAAACTCTAAGATTATACAGAGCAGCTTTCTCTATTAACTTCTTATATCAAACAATTGTGCTTTTCTTTTTCTTTAACCTACTTTTTTCTTTAAGGTTGAGTTTTTTATATAATGCGGTGTTAACATTTATAGCTGTGTATATATTGGCTATTCAGGTTTTATGGAGCGTAAATCCTAGCTTAGAGGTGGATGCAGAGGTTAGCCACATGTCTCTTTTAATCTCTGTTTTTTTAGCCGAAGCCGTGATTGTTTTATCTTTTATCAACATTAATGTTTCAATATTTGCCTTGTTTTTGGTCTCTTTTTACTATTTATTAACGGGTTTGAGCTATGCCTATCTCACCCAAATGTTTTTTAAAAAGAATATTCAGGGATATATTATATCCTTTGCCTTTGTGACAGTTATCACACTTATTAGTCTTTTATGAGGTGTCTTATAAAAAAGGCATCTATTAGATATATAGATCTACGCCGGATTTTTAACAATTCCTTACTTAAATCCCCGACCGTAAGGTCGAGGGATGGAGTTATCCCTGTATCTTTTTTTGAGCTATAATATGAACAGTGATGAAATTTACCCAACTGTCACATTGTGTATATCA
>JALWZV010000038.1 GCA_027002315.1 Candidatus Roizmanbacteria bacterium
ACTCCTGTGTATAAAACAGTGTTTGCTCTATTTGTGAGTATATATACATATCCTTGTTTTTTCTTCATAAGATTATTTTATAGAATGAGGGCGGGGATCGCCACGTTACTTCGTTCCTCGCAGTTCCTCGCAATGACTACTCTCTCACGTCATCGCGAGCGATCCCGACTCGTCGGGAGAGCGCGGCGATCTCCGACTATATGAGAATAAGACTAGCTATTGGTGTAAAAACTCAAGCGTTTGTATTAAGTACCATAACGGCAGGGATTGCTTCGTCGTTTCACTCCTCGCAATGACGATGTTTGTAATAATCTTAATTCATAACGGCGGGGATCACTTCGTCGCTCACTTCATTCGCTCCCTGCCTGCGGCAGGCAGGCTCGTGATGACGATATTTATCGACAAATCGAGTGAATTGTGATGACGTATTAAACACTATTATTTTCGGGTTTGGGGGTTTGCGTCCTTACAAGATCATTTATGCTTATACCTTCCTCGAGCTCCCTGTTCGATAATATCTTGTATAACTCTATAAATATCTCATCATCAGGCAAATCGCAATCTGGGTATGAAAGTTCCGCTACAAGATCAAGCAGCACGGTTCCAAACCTATCTTTGTCTGTAAATAGGTCTGGATTATGATACATCGCCACACCTACTAACTGAACTAAAAACTGTCCTAATAAATATTGAGGGCTGGAAGGAAAGCGAACAACCTCACTATTAGCATCTACACTAGAACCTACTGTGTGCAACACTACAAGCGGAAACTCTCTGATGTTCTCAATAAATTCCTTGTTTCCATTACCGTTACCATTTCCTCTACTTTTTCTTAAAGCATAGTTAATAAAGGCTTTCAGGCCTCCTAAACTACTCTTCGCCTGCATACTCACCATCTCTACTCCTAGCACCTTCCAAACATCCGGAGAAAAATGCACGACCAAGTCCACACCTTGATGGTCAAGCCAGCCTACAGTTGTTCCTGTACTATGAGGTCTTGTTTCCCACACAGCCTCAACCCAATCTAGTCCACCAACCACCTCCTTAATCATATCTAAACTCTCTCTTTCTTCCGGAGATCTTTTATATACAGGTTCTTCACACCCTTCTAAACTTACTATCTTTATTTTGGGTTTTGGTGGTTTTACCACTCTTGGTCTTTTCTCTTTACCCTTACCATTGCGAGAGTGAGCAGAAGTATCTCCCCAGTCCTCAACAGAGAGATTAAAACACGGAGTATGATATGACCTTGCTTCTGGTATAGCAGCCATCACCTATAGTATACAACTTAATTTTTTGATTGGCTGGAATTTTTAACCAAGATTTAGGAAAAACGTTAATCAATCTTTTTTAGTAGATAGTGATAATTATATTGTGGAAGAGAAGGTCTTCTTTAACTGTTTGTCAAAAGTAAAAATATCTCCTTTCGTTTTACCATAAGCGACAATTAAACAGTCCGCTATATCAAGGCTTGTTTGTTTGTATATCTCTATTGCGATACTTATTTCCTTTGAAAGAGTAATGTTTTTCTTTGAGGAAAGGAACTCAAAAGCTTTTATAATATCTTTTCTTGTAGCACCGTAAACTTTCCCCGAAAGAACATACTCAAGTTCGGGAAACACAACGTCGGGTATATATATCTCTATATTTTTCTCTAAAACCTCCTTAACCCTTAAAGCCTTCTTCTTATTGTCGCCAGTAAAAAATCGAATTAATGAACTTGTGTCTAAAACTATCATTTATTTTTAATAAACTTTTTTTCTACCTGTTCTCTTACTGTTTTTTTAAGTACCTTTTTCGAGACCTGAGTGTTTTGCTTACGCTTAACAAAAGCAAAGACTTCATCAACCGACGGCTGAGGTTTAATAAAAACTTTGTTGCTCCTAAGCTCAAACTTAACTCTTTGTCCCGGAACTAAACCCAAGTAGTCACGTATCTTCTTTGGAATTACTACCTGTCCTTTTTGTGATAAGTTGGAAATGAGTGTCATAGTTTTACTATTATATAAAAGTAAAACTTTTAAATCAAGTTAAAAGTTTTAAAACATAAAATTTGGAAATTAGAAATCATCTTTTGTGTGTATAATGATTTATATGTCGCAAAACTACACACCGATAGACAACTTGATTGAGGAATACAAAAAAGAAAGGGCAAAGGCAAAACAGTACTCGCCTTTCTCAAGTAAAGAGTCTGAACCTGCTCCAACAATATTAGACAAGGTAGGAGAGGTTAGTAAAATACCAGAGCGAAAAGAGAGGATACAAAAAAGTGAGTCTCGTAAAAACAATGTGAGTATCAGGCCTGAGAACATAAAGGTCTCAAAAGACCTGCAAAAGATTGGGGTTCAACCTGTAAAAACTGGAAAGTTTACATATGCACAAGATATTAAACTGCCTATCTCTGATGATGATGTTTTGAAAGGTCTTAATAAGCCGATTACATCATCATGGCGCTGGCTCTCAACATTATCAATCTACATTCTCCGCCTCGCTCATCTGAGTTTAAAGAAGATTCATGGAAAGGTAAGAAGAGTTATGACAAACTAAGAACCCTATTATCTTTGTTCTGAACCAAAGAGGCTAACCAAGAGGTAAATACTCCAAAAAGAATCTCGTTGGTTCTTAACAAAACGTTGTCCACATCCATCGCTAAAAAGACTCTTTCTGGGCTTACTTTTTTTTCTCTTGACATATCTCTCAGCCAGTGAAAGAAATAATTTGCATCTGCTAGGTCATTTTCTGGTTTAAAATGAAAACTAGTAAAAACACCTCTTAGGTCTGGAGGCAGTTGTCTTTCTAAAGCCTGCAAATTTTCCAGTTTATCATCAACAACTATTAAGAGCGGTGGAGCAATATTTAACCTTCTTAATTCTTCCAATAACACAGCGGTTTTCTCGCTAGAGGTTCCCTCAGGAACAAGAAATCCTTCTGGCGGAATATACTTACTTAAACCTGACTGATGATACTTTGTTTCCTGCCATTCTTTGTCGCCAACGGTCCAGGCATAAGGATTAAATCCTTCGTCTTTTACCGCCTGTGCAAGTGACAACCACTTTTTACCTGTGTACACAGGAGTTAGTCCAAAACTAAATCCAGCTATTAATAACTCCTTCACAGCATGCGGAAGGATATGAAGCCCTGTTCTCTCCAATATTGTGTCCGCTAAGTTTTGGGTGCTTGCTCCTATCTGAAATGGCGTTGTGTACCAATACTTACCCGCAACAATCTCAAAAACAGTACTTTGTGCCTGCTTATCCGGTCTCACCAGTGGTCTTATATCTCCACTAGTTCGAGAATAAATCAAACCGTTCTCGCCAAATATTATATCTCTCCCAAAGCTATCAACCGTGACAGCGTTAACGTCAACACCTGAAATTTCTTCTTTTGGTACAAATTGTATCTCGCTGTTTTCGCTCATACTACATCAGCAAACTCTTTCTCAAGTTTTTTGAAAACATAATAAGAAAAGATGAAGAATACCGCCGAGACAAGTACACCCAAGCCTAAGCTAGAAAAACTAGGCCAGCTCCCGCCAAGCAAGACTTTTCTGTACGCATTGATAAAAACAGACATCGGGTTAATCTTAAATATCCATCGAAAACGAGCTGGAAAAAACTCCACAGAGTAAATAACAGGCGTTAGGTAAAACCAAAGTGTCAAGACAAGGTTAAACAGGTACTGAACATCACGATAAAAAAGATTTAAAGATGCCAAAAGCAACCCAAGAGCAAACGTAAACAAAAACTGAATAATAAATATTGGTATAAACAGCGTCATAAATACTGTAATCGGAACCTTGAACCACACCATTAAAGCGATAAAGATTAACGTGGAAAGCGAGAGATCAAATGTTTTAGCTAAAAGAGTTGAAAGAACAAGTATCTCGCGCGGAAAGTATATTTTCTTAATTAAAGAAGAGTTGGCTACAAGACTACCCATCGCCGAGGACAAAGATGTGGCAAAAAACGTCCATGGTAAAAGGCCTGCGTACAAGAACACAGGATAAGGAACACCAAGCCCTTGAATTCTCATAATATGTGAGAACACAAACGACATTATCAACATCTGAAAAAACGGGTTTAAGATAACCCAAAAGTACCCTAAAAAACTTTGCTTATACCGAGATTTTATCTCTCGAAGCGTTAATTTTTTAATCAATGGCCAGTATTTCATATTATTCTTTTAAGTATCTTTTAATTGCTTCTTTCGGGTTGCCATCAAACACAACCTCTCCTTTTTTAAGGTAAATAACTCTGGAACAAAACTTCTCAACCGTGCTCATACTATGACTAACATACACTATTGTCACGCCCTGTTTTTTAAATTCATCCATCTTGTTCATACATTTTTCCTGAAAAGCTGTGTCTCCTACAGCCAGTATCTCATCAACTAAAAGTATGTCCGGCTGTGTAAAAATAGCAACAGAAAAGGCTAATCGCATATACATTCCGGAGGAGTAGTGTTTTACCGGTGTGTATATAAACTTCTCGTCTATCTCCGAAAACCTCACTATCTCAGAAAATTTATCAACCAAATACCTCTCCGACATGCCCAAGATTACACCGTTTAGGAATATGTTCTCCTTTCCAGTAAGCTCTGGATGAAATCCTGCTCCAAGCTCGATTAATGGCGCCACTCTTCCTTGAACTAAAACTCGTCCTGAGGTAGGAAAAGAAACTCCCGCCACTAAGCTCAAAAAGGTGGATTTACCAGCACCGTTTTTTCCTATAATTCCAACCGTCTCTCCTTTATTAATTGTTAGAGAAATATTTTTGAGTGCCTGAACCCTCTCAACCGTTTTCTGTTTTCTGAATATAGCCTGAGCCAGCTCCTTGAGGGTTTTCTGGTGCTGTAAAAGAAAACTTTTGTTTACGTTCTCAAATTTTATAGTTCCGTTCATAACTTACTTTGAAGGTGTAACATAAATAACCTTAACTCCCTTTCGTTCAGGAATTGGAGAAACCACCTTGTTAGACTCTTGGTAAAAAGAGTAGATAACAAAGATTAAAAAGGCTAACCCAACTGAGATAAGAATCAGTCCTACTGTTTTTTTCATAAATTAACCTTTTCCTTAATTAAGTAGAGCGGTCTGTTTTGAACCTCTCTATATATCTGTCCGATATATTCTCCAATTATCCCTATTGTAATTAACTGAACTCCTCCTAAAAATAATATTGCGGTAAAAAGCGCTGTCCAACCAGTAACCCAGTGAGACGGAAAAAATAACTTACCGACAATTCCATAAATTATTCCCAAAAAACCTAACGTTGCTGTGGCAAATCCCAGATAAGATGCAATCCGCAGGGGTTTTGTGGAAAAAGACATAATTCCGCTGAGAGCAAAATTAATCATCTTTCTTAGTGTGTAATGAGTCTTGCCTGCATTTCTCTCGTCTCTGTCAAAATACACAAAGGCCGAGGAAAAGTCTCCCCAGGCCACTAACCCTCTCAAGAAACGTGACTTCTCTGTAAGTCCATTGATAAATTTTACAACTCGTCTGTCCAAAAGCCGAAAGTCTCCAACATTGTCAGGAATGGGAGTATCCGAAAGAACATTTATTAGTTTATAAAAAAGTTTTGCGGTCCATCTTTTAAAAAGACTATCTTTTTCTCGTTTTCTTCTCTTCGCATACACAACATCAACTCCTTCCTCCCATTTTTTAATCATTTTTGGAATTATCTCGGGTGGATCTTGTAAGTCAGCATCTATTGTTACCACACAGTCTCCTTTTGCAAAATTATATCCACAGCTTAGGGCTGTCTGATGTCCGAAATTTCGTTGAAAAGAGACTAGTTTTATTCTTCTATCTTTGTTTGCGAAACGTTTAATCTCCCCAGAGGTATTGTCTGTTGAGCCGTCGTTAACAAAAATAATCTCGAAATTATATGACCTCAGTATTGGCACTAAACGTTTTAACAACGTCTTGATGTTCTTTTCCTCGTTTAAAACAGGGATTACTACGGAGATTAGTTTGTTCATTGCTGTCTTAAAAAATAAAAATGTTGCGGGGCTAGGAGTCGAACCTAGTCTAGGAGATTATGAGCCTCCTGTGCAACCCTACACTACCCCGCAAATACTTTCTTATTATACTAAAAAGAGAGCGTAATATAAAGTCGAAGAGTGAAGAATAAACTACACACGGGCTAAAGCCCGTGGTTTTTATACTTCCTCCTGTGGCATAATTTCTTTGTTTTCTTTGATATATGTTTTTATAACTTCATAGTTAACTTTACCTACTGTCTCGG
>JALWZV010000039.1 GCA_027002315.1 Candidatus Roizmanbacteria bacterium
ATATCTACAACACATAGAGCATTAAAAAAGGCTATAAATGATAAACCATTACTCTATGGAGGCTCTGCCAAACCTGCTAATATAAAAGAAATTATTAGTATTGCTGGAGTAGATGGTGTTTTAGTTGGGTCTGCATCACTTGATGCAGGTAGTTTTTCTGAGATGATATTATCGTAGGGTGGATTTATCCACCCTATTAAATAAAACTGCTATACAATAAAAGGTGGGTAAACCCACCCTTGTATAATCAAAATAAGAGAAAAGATGCTAATCTTTTCTCCAAAGGATTAAGGGTAAATCGACGCACCCTAAAGCATTAATATAGTCAAAAATATCTAGTAGATATACTTGAGTATTGTAATAGCTTGTATCGTAGATAGATTACCCTTAGTAAAAAGCTTGAACGGAATAAAAAGCAGACAAATAAGTCTAGCTTGTAGTACAAGGAAAAGTCTACTAAGGACAACCCTAATGTAATCCTTTAAATTTCAGTACAAGGTATCACATGAAAAATTATATCGGAATTGATGTTAGTAAATCGACTATAGATGTATATGATGGGAAAAAAAGTTATAAATTTGAGAATAGTGAGATAGGATTTAAACAAGTTGTTTCTTTATCTGACGATATAAATGAGACTATTTTAATCTTTGAACCTACAGGGATATACTCTTATGCACTAACACACTTTTGTTCAACATATAAGATAAAAGTAGTCATGGTTGGACCAAAAGAGTCAAGAGACTTTGCACGTTCTTTAAAGGTACGTTCCAAAACAGATAAGATTGATGCTAAAGTACTTTATAAATATCAGTCTCATGTAGAACCAAAGATGGTTAAAGTCCCTGTAGTCAACCACCATGCCGTTAAAATTCAAGAGATGCTCAATGTGTATGAAGGCATACTTTCTGCAAAACAGAAGTTTAAAAACCAAATAGAATCTACTTCTTCTGAGCATAAGGATTTAGTGCGTACACTCAATAGGATGATAGTCAACTTAGACTTAGAAGCTCAAAAACTTTTTAATAAGATTGAACTTTTACTTTTAAAAGATGCGCGTATCAAAGCTAAATATGATGCTATTTCTACCATACCCTCTATTGGTCAAAAGTCTGCTTTATACCTAGCTGCATTCTTTTTAAAATATCCTTCGGCTAATGCCAAAGAGCTTACAGCTCTTATGGGTCTTGATCCAGTAATGAGAGATTCTGGAATGTTTAGAGGTAAACAACGCATATCAAAACATGGTGGACAGCAACTAAGAAATCTTCTTTATTTACCAACACTTTGTGCTATTCAACACAACGATAGAATCAAAACTTTTTATGAAGGCTTAACTTCTAGAGCAAAAACTAAAAAACTTGCTGTTATTGCTTCGATGAGAAAGCTTATTCTAATGGCTTTTTCTCTTTTTAAGAGTGAAGAAGCATATCAGCCTTTATTGGTTAAAATTTAGATTAATATAATCCATGGAAGAAGATAAAATATCAGCTTCTTTTAACACGGAATCTACGCGTTTTGGTTATTTAAATAAGTCTGATAATGCTGAGGTATCTGTGGTTTTTGCTACTTCTCCACCTTCTGAAGAGTCTACTTGTCTTTCAGCCACACCTTCAACTTCATTCAACTCAATTGTATAACCTGTTAACATTGAAGCAAGACGAATGTTAATACCTGATTTACCAATGGCTTTTGCTTTTTGATCTCCAGTAATGTTAATAATGGCTTTTTTCTCATCAGCATTTACTTTAATAC
>JALWZV010000040.1 GCA_027002315.1 Candidatus Roizmanbacteria bacterium
CAAATAGATATATTGAAGTCAATTATTACTGAATATATTAATGAAGGAAAACCTGTAGGATCTGAGGTCTTGGAGAAAAAATACAGACTTGGTTTTTCTCCAGCGACAATAAGAAACGAGATGGTGGAGTTGGCAAAAAAGGGTTATATCATAAAGAATTATTTTTCATCTGGAAGAATACCTTCAGCTAAAGCTATTAGATTTTATATTAATAATTTGATGGAAGAAAAAAAGTTATCAACGAAAGAAGAGGTTTCTTATAAAAACAGTATTTGGGATGAGAAGAATGAGTTACATAAATTACTATTTCATGCGAGCAAGGTATTATCTGAACAAACAGGACAGCTTGCGTTAGTAGTTACAGATAAGGGTCATATTTATTATTCTGGCGCATATCATATTATGGAGGATAAGGATGTTGAACAGTTAGATAAGGTAAAAGAGGCTCTGTCATTAATTGAGGAATGGGATTTTTGGAAATCAATTGTGGAAAGATTAAGATCAGAAAACAATGACCTATTGGTTTTATTAGGTGAGGAAGATTTCAAAGATGAAGACTTTGACCCATTTGCTAGTTTAGCGTGTAAGTTTGGCGGCGAGCATGTTCATGGTATGTTGGGAGTTATGGGTAGTAAGAGAATGAGATATCAGTTATTAATACCACAGCTTAGATATTTTTCTAACCTTTTAGAGAGTATTATTACAGAACAAGGGTGGTAAGTTAGTGCTGAGTAATTGATATGAGAAGGGATAAAGTTTCACAAAATAAAAAAATGAAAGATGAAGTACTAGAACTCAAAAACAAAAACAAAGAACTTGAGGCAAGTTATTTGCGAGTTCTTGCAGATTTGAAGAATCTGCAGAGAAGAGTTGGGGAAGAGATAGAAAGAGAGAGAAGTAAAGCTAAGCAAGAGGTTATTCTTGAGATTTTATCGTTTTTAGACAATCTTGACAAGGCAGAGGTTTTTGTCAAAGATGAAGGTTTGCGATTAATTAAATCAGATTTTTATAAGACTTTACAAAGATTGGGAGTTCGAGAGATAGAGGTTAAGGGAAGAAGATTTAATCCTCATTTATGTGAGGCAGTTCAGACTGTTGACGGGGAAGAGGATGACAAAGTTGTGGAGGTTGTGAGGAAAGGATATTATTTGAAAGATAATGTTATAAGACCAGCAAGAGTTGTGGTCTCAAGAAAAAGTAAAAAATAATTACAAGTTTTTATTAAATTAAAAGATATGGGAAAAATAATTGGTATTGACTTAGGAACAACAAATTCATGTATGGCTGTTGTAGAAGGTGGAACTCCAAAAGTTATTCCTTCAAAAGAAGGAAGGAATGTGGTTCCGTCTGTTGTTGATCCTTTAAAGAGAGTAGTTGGAGATGTGGCTAAAAGACAAATGGTTCTCCACCCAAAAAGAATAATTTTCTCTATTAAGAGATTAATGGGGAAGAGATTTAAGGATGAGTCTGTGCAGAGAGATATGAAATGGCTTCCTTACACAATTAAGGAAGGAAAAGATGGTCGTGTTGTGGTTGAAGTTGAAGGAAAAACGTATACTCCACAAGAAATCTCGGCCATGATTTTGCAAAAAATTAAAAAAGACGCTGAGGCCTACCTTAAAACAAAGGTTGATAAAGCAGTGATAACTGTTCCTGCATACTTTGATGATTCTCAAAGGCAAGCTACAAAACAAGCAGGAGAGATAGCAGGTTTAGATGTTGTCAGAGTTATTAATGAACCAACAGCAGCAGCATTAGCTTATGGTTTAGATAAAAAGCATGCTCACACAATTGCTATTTACGATCTAGGAGGAGGGACATTTGATATTACAATCTTAGAGTTAGGTGAAGGTGTGTTTCAGGTAAAGGCTACGAATGGAGATACTCACTTAGGAGGAGATGACTTTGACCAAGTGATTCTTGATTATATAGCCGACGAGTTTAAGAAAGATACAGGGATTGATTTAAAGAAAGATCCACAGTCTTTACAAAGACTGCGTGATGCTGCAGAGAAAGCAAAGATAGAGTTATCTTCTGCGATGGAGGCGGAAATAAACCTTCCATTTATTACAGTTAAAGATAACCAACCTCAGCATTTGGTGATGAAGATTACTAGAGCAAAGTTAGAGTCTTTAGTTCAACACCTAATCGATAAAACATTTGATCCAGTAAAAAAGTGTTTAAAAGACGCCAAATTAGATAAAGAAAAAGTTGATGAGATTATATTAGTAGGAGGTATGACCAGAATGCCTAAGATTGTTGAGGAGGTCAAAAAGTTTTTTGGTAAGGAGCCAAATAGAAGCGTTAATCCCGATGAGGTTGTTGCTGTCGGAGCAGCCATTCAAGGTTCAATTTTGGCAGGGGAGAAGGAGGATATAGTGTTATTAGATGTAACTCCACTAACTCTTGGTGTTGAGACATTAGGAGGCGTGATGACGCCGTTAATTAAAAGAAATACGACTGTTCCAACATCAAAGAAGGAGGTATTTAGCACAGCAGCTGATAATCAAACTCAGGTAGAGATACATGTTTTACAAGGAGAGAGACCTTTAGCTAAAGATAATAAATCTTTAGGTAGGTTTATTTTACAAGGTATTCCGCCTGCCCCGAGAGGAGTTCCTCAGATAGAGGTAACATTTGATATAGATGCGAATGGTATTTTGAAGGTTACAGCCAAGGATAAGGCCACTGGTAAATCTCAGAGTATTAGAATAACAGGATCAACGGGGTTGGATGAGAAAGAGATAGAGAAGATGAAAGAGGATGCAAAGAAACATGAAGAAGAAGATAAAAACAGAGTTGAACTTATAAACACCAAGAATAAAGCAGAGAATATGATATATACTGCTGAGAAGTCAATACAGGACCTTAAAGATAAGATTAAACCTGATCAGAAAAAAGAGCTAGAAAAATATATAAATAACCTTAAAGACGCTTTAAAAACAGATAGTAAAGAGGATATTGAGAACAAAACAGCGGAGTTGTCATCCTCATTACAAAAAATAGGACAGGAAGCATATAAATCAGCAGAGTCTCCGAAACAGGGCCCGACTGATAGCGAAGATAAAGATAAGAAGGATAAATCTAGTTCTTCGGATAAGAACAAAGATGTAGAAGAAGGGGAAGTTGTTGAATAAAATAATATATACTACTAATATATAATCTTGTTTAACAAGAAAGATAGTTTATTGACGATAAAAGATGGATTATTATGAAATATTGGGAGTTGGAAAAAATGCTACCCAGGATGAAATAAAAAAGGCGTATAGAAAACTAGCTCTAAAATGGCACCCAGATAAGAATAAATCCAAAGAAGCGGAAGCGAAGTTTAAGGAAATAAATAAAGCATACGAGGTATTGTCAGATCCTAAAAAAAGATCGATGTATGATCAGTACGGAGCTTCAGCTTTTGAACATGGATCAAGCGGGTTTGGCAGTGAGGGGTTTTCTGGACAAGGGCCATTTACTTATACTTACACAACAGGAGGTTCATCGCCTTTTGGCAATGTTGATTTCGGAGGATTTTCTGATCCGTTTGAGATATTTGAGCAATTTTTTGGATTTAAGTCTGCGGGAAGTTCGAGAAGGTCAAGACGTGATATTTACCAAATAACGATAGAGTTTGAGGAAGCTATTAAGGGAGTTAGCAAGCAGGTAGTTATAAAGGGAAAATCAAAAAAAATAAAGATACCTGCGGGTGTTAATGACGGATCAAGAGTTAGATTTTCTGATTTTGACATAATAGTTAATGTAAAACCATCCTCGATCTTTAAAAGACAGGGCCAAGATATAATCTATGAGAAGGAAATAACTTTAGTACAAGCAGTATTAGGTGGAGTTATAGAAGTTCCTTTGCCTGAAGGTGGAAATATAAAGGTAAAGGTAAAACCAGGAACGAAATCTGGCTCAATGTTGAGGTTAAGAGGAAAGGGAGTGCCATATATTCACTCTAACTCAAGAGGAGATATGTATATAGTTTTTAAAGTTCGTATTCCTCAAAAGCTTACACATAAAGGAAAGCAGTTACTAATGGAGTTGGAAAAGGAAATAGTGGAGTGAGATGAAGATAAATGTTAATTTAAACAACATAGAGTTTCATAAGAAATACATTTACTCAAAACGTTTAGTAGAGGAGTTTTTAAAAAAACACAGTTATACACAGATTGAGCTGCCAGTACTTTCTCCTGTTCTTATTCCGGAATCTTATCTTGAGATTTTTAAAACAAAGTTTAAATTTTTAAATAAAGAATCAGCTTTGTTTTTAACCCCTTCTCCGGAACTTTTTCTTAAAAGGCTTATTGTTAATGGAATTGGAAGTTGTTTTTATTTAGGGAAATCTTTTAGAAATTCTGAGATTCCATCGAGATTACACTCTTTTGAGTTTAATATGCTTGAATATTACAAAGTTGGGGCGGATTACTTGGAGCTAGCTGATGAGTTATTAAAACTTTTAAGATTTTTAGCTGAAAAACTTGGTAAACCAAAAAATATTAGTTTTGACAGATGGGAAAAAATCACTGTAACAGACGCTTTCAAAAGATATGCAAATTTTACAGAGAAAGAGCTATATGAGAAAAAATTATTTTTAGCCAAAGCAAGAAACAAGGGTTATAAAACCGAGGGGTTTAGTTATGAAGATGTTTGGTCTCAGATATACAACATGGAGATTGAACCACATTTAGGTGTTAACGGTTATCCTACCATAATATATGATTATCCAAAGGAGTTTGCAGCTTTAGCGAAGTTAAACAATGATGGTATTACAGCTCAACGTTTTGAATTTTATATTAACACAATAGAGCTTGGTGATTGTTACACAGAGCTTGATGATTGGAAGGAACAAAAAATAAGATTTGATAAAGAGGAGAAAAGAAGAAAAGAAACTGGTAAAATATATCACCCAATGGATAGTGAGTTTATTGATTATCTAAAAAAAGGTTTACCAAAATGTGCTGGCATAGCTGTGGGTTTTGACAGATTAGTGATGGTGTTATTAGGAGTTAAAAAGATTAGAGACTTACAAGTAATTAATATATTTTAATTTTAATATTATGAAAGTAAATGCAGGAAATTTAAAAAAAGCTAATTTTATTATGCACAAAGGTTCTGTGTATCAAGTGGTAAAAACCGAGTTTTACTCTCCTGGGAAAGGTTCAGCTTTGATGAGAACAAAACTTAAAAGTGTGTCAACGGGAAAAAATGTTGAGTATACATTTAAGTCTAACGAGATGATTGATACTTTAGATGTTGAGGCTAAGGAGGTGCAGTTTCTATACTCTGACAACGAAAGTCTTTATTTCATGGATCCACAAACATTTGAGCAATATTATTTATCTAAAGATATTGCTGGTTCAATAGCTAATTTTCTTAAGGAGGGAGTAAATTGTTATATTTATCTTCATGATGGAAAAGTTTTAAATATACGTCCTCCTCAAAGTGTTAGACTGAAGGTTGTGGAGGCTGAGGAAGCAATAAAAGGAGACAGGGTTGGTGGAGCAAAAAGACCGGTCAAGGTGGAGACAGGGGTTAGCGTTATGGCTCCTTTATTTATAAAAAAAGGTGATGTTATTGTTGTAAATCCAGAAACTGGTGAGTATGTTGAGAGAGCAAAATAAACTATGTTAACAGTAGGAGGAATACTTAAAAAAGAAAGGGAGAAGAGAGGTTTAAGTTTAGAGGATATCTTTGAGGCGACTAGAGTTAGAGTAAGGTATTTAAGGTACATTGAGGAAAACAAATGGGATAGATTTATTTCTCGGGTATATATAACCGGAATTATTAAAAAATACGCTTCTTTATTAAATCTAGATGAGGAAAAGCTACTCGCATTTTTTAGGCGTGACTATGAAAAGAGAGAAAAAGTTAGGTTTAAAAAAAAGGTACCCAAGGAATATTTTACTCCATTAGCTAAAAAGATATTGTCTTGGATAACATTTGCAGTAATACTTATTTTTTTTGTTTACTTTGCTCATCAGGTTGTTTCGTACATCTTACCTCCCAGTATTAGTATAAAATCTCCTAAAGAGTGGACTGTTAAAAATCGTAAATATATTGAGATTGTAGGAAAAGTTAAAAAAGACTCTCAAGTAAAAATTAATGGAGAGATA
>JALWZV010000041.1 GCA_027002315.1 Candidatus Roizmanbacteria bacterium
TTGGTGGTTGTCAAAGGTAATATTTATTAAGTTCTTACTGTTTCTTGCCTCTTTAATAATAAGTGACTGATTGGTTCCTATAAAGAGTTTTCCTCTGTTTCCATTTTCATCACTAACTGTTCCATCAGGCTCAATGGTAGTTTTAATACGGTAAATTTCAGAAAAACGGTTACTGGGGTAAAAGTAAGCGTACCAGTCTCCTTCTATATCATCAATCAGTTGTTTATTTTTTTTAAAAAGTTCCTCTTTTTCCTCTTTTTTTTGCTCTTCTAAAATAGCTTTTAGTTGCTTTGAGTCTTTAACCTTTTTATCAAAAACTTCAAAAGGAATATTAAAAGCACCTGTAAAAGCGTATAGGTGTAAAGGTCGCAATGTATCGTGGTCAGAATTACGAAGTTTGGAAATGTAGTTAGACTGCATACCAAAAAGGTCTGCTATATCTTTTACATTTAATTTTAGATGTCTAATTAAAAAATCTATTTTTTCTTCATTACTGTAAAATTTTTCATCTGTTTCTTCTTGCATTGTAAAACTCCTTTTAAGTTGATGCTAGAATAGGATTCTAACTCAATTTAACTTTATTTTATAGATTTGAAAAATTAGATTAGAAGGTTAAAACTATTCAATACCTAATAAAATCTATTTCTTTTTTTCTTTTAATGAGTTGGTTAATTTATCTTTTTATGTACTCGGTTATAATATAGTTTATTTTGTAACTTATAAAAGAGTAAAAACAAAGTTTCCAAAAAGTTTCCTAAACACCCTAAAATGTTTCTTTTAAGTTCCTGTCATGTTTCCTTCTGTCCTAATAAAATAGCACTATGATTACTTAAATAGCTAATCATATATTTTAATTAAAAGGATAAATCATGAAAAGATTTATGAAACTTATGAGTGTTGTTTTAGTACTGGGTGCTGTTGCTACAGCTTCGACAATAGGTGGAAACCCTGAGGTATCTGTTAAACAGAATAATCCTACAACAGTTTCAGGGATTTGTGATCCTTATGAAAGATTTCTTGGTCTATGTCAAAGTTCTCAAGATATTTTACAAGAGAACTAAGCTTTTACTCTACTCTTTGATTATGCTGTAATCGAGGAGCAGTTTACCCTCTCTGTTTTTGAGGGTGACTTTTTTGTCTATATCTTTTACAGGTATGCTGACTACTAGGCTATTTTGCTCTTGTAGCAGTTTGGCTGTTTTAATATTACATGTTAGTGGTAGCTTAACAGTTGAAGTCTCTATATTTAGCAATAATATATCATCATTTTTTAATGTTACTACGCTTTTTTCTATAGAACTACCTCTTCCTGCTAATTTAATGCGTTTTCCATTACTTGGTAATATTAAGATATTTGGACTATTAGGAAAAACAGTGTCTAAACATTGAGATTTTGCTCTATTTTTTAGGCTTAAACATATATTAAGGTTAACTTCTGGATTCCCCCCACCTCCTCCCTTATTATATTGAACAAAAGATGTTCTCATAGGCGTTACAGTGTTGCTACAAGCTGTGGTGTAAAAGATTATAAAAATTCCCATAAAAATTGATTGTTGTTTCAAGTGTAACTCCTTAATTAAGATGTTATGATTATATCATGAGTTTAAGGAAGGAGAAATGAAATGTTAAAGATAGTGATGTTTTTTTATGTTTTATTGCTCTTTGGTTGTAC
>JALWZV010000042.1 GCA_027002315.1 Candidatus Roizmanbacteria bacterium
TTTACTAAAAAAGAACTAGATAAATGGATGACTGAAAGTATTGATTCGGGAATCATTAATAGTAAAGTTTGGATGGATGTAAAAGATAAAGTTTTTGCTAAATTTAATTTTATTTGCAGTTAAAGGACTAAGTCATATGCGCATTGTAATTTGGGGATTAATTTTGGTTGTAAGTGCCATGGCACATAATCAGATTAATCAAATAGAACCTCAACATAAAGAGGTTATTAAAAAAGAAGCATTGGCTTTAGACTTTGAGATGGAAAAGCTCTATCTTATGAATTATTTAAATGAGATTAGAGAAGCTACTGGATTGGTTGGATTTAATAGTTCAGATATTTTAGAAAAATCAGCTGAGAATCATGCAAGATACCTTATAGACAATGATGTAGCAAGTCACTATGAAGAAGCAGGAAAACCTGATTTTACAGGTGTAAGCATAGGTGATAGAACAGACGCTGCTGGTTATCAATCTTATTATGTTTCTGAAAACCTTTCATGTGGAAGTAGAGATTACAAAGAGTCTATCGATGGTCTTTTTGCTGCTATTTATCATCGTTTTGGATTTTTAGATTTTAAGATAAATGAAATAGGTATTGGTGTCAATCAAAATAGTTCAGAAAAAGAGAAAACCTCTTTTGTCTATAATATGGGAAACAGCAAGCTCAATCGGCTTTGTAACGGAAACAGTTTTAGTGGCTATGGCAGATACATTACTGGAGCTTGTATTGATAAAGCATTTAAAATAGAAGAGGAGTCTTTCAGTGATGCTTCGTCTATAAATAGTACGAATATTGTCATCTACCCTTATGATGGTCAAGTTGATGTCCCTCCTGCATTTTTTGAAGAGACACCAGACCCATTACCTGAGTATGATGTCAGTGGTTTTCCTATTAGCATTAGTTTCAACGAGGAGCATTTTAATCGTTTAAAGGTAACAAGCTTCAAACTCTTTGACAGCCAAAACAAAGAAGTAACAAATACCTTGCTCTATGACCATAAATCAGATATTCACCATAAATTTAAAAAGTTTGAGTTTGCACTGTTTCCTTTAGAGCGTTTAGAGTGGAACAGTGAATACAGGGTAAAGGTAGAGTATATCGCCAATGGTGCTAAAAAAGAGAAAGAGTGGCATTTTAAAACACGAACTTTTGAAGCAAAACTACATACTGTAACAGCACAAAATCATACTTTTAAAGTACAAAAAAATGTATCTGAAATTTTTTATTTTAAGCCACTCTCTAAAACAGATGTCTTGGGTAACATAGAGTATCCACAATCTGTTGATGTAACTATTATAGATAACAATACTATTCGATTTACAGCTTCTGATGATGCCCCTAATGAAGTTAAATTAAACTTTGGTAAGCATAAACTTTTATTGAGAGTGGAGTAGTTTTAGAATTTATAGTCATTATCAGAGGGGTTTAGTCCTCTGATTTATTATATGTTAGGAATAGAAGGTGGAACTTTTTCTTTTTGAGTTACTGCTGGTGACTTTGGTCCATTTTGTTCCGTAGTACCTGTTGTATCTGTTGCGTTTGCACTTTCTTCTGCACAGCCTATAAATAGTAAAAATGTCAATCCTAAAATTATTGTATATGCTCTTTTCATTTTTATTCCTTAATATATTTATTGTAGCACAAGTCTATACTGAAAAAATGGATAAAAGATGTAGAGATAGTAAACTTTTACGGTTTATCTTTTTTAAAATGCATAACCCAATTTTAAAAACTCAAATTCAAATATCTTTGGATCATCATTATAGATATTTGGCATAGAAATTCCCCCACCTGAGCCAAATATATGATTTTCTCCTGAAAAAAAGTATGTGTAACTTGCACCAATTCCAAAATACAAGTTGTTAGAATAAAAGAAGCGAAATCCTATACTCGTACCAAGACCAAGCTTTGTAGTCGACTTATCCTCTTCTCCACCCCAAAGTTTAGCAACTCTAAAGAGTCCACCAACATACAATTTTTTATTGATAAACTTTCTATACTCTGCATCAACTGTTACTGTTTGTTCATTATATTCATCCCATTTATTCTGTTTTATATAAATAGGAAAATGTAACTCTGCATTTTGTTCTTTTAGAAAGTAAGAAATTCCTCCACTAAAACTATGATAATCTGATTCTTGAGCTATAAGCCGAATAGGACTTAATTCTATACCAATATAGTCATTCTTAAATATTGGCTCTTCTGAAAATAATAATAATGGAAAGAGTAAAGCTATAAGTTTTATTTTTTTCATTTTTATTCCTTAATATATTTATTGTAGCAGAAGTCTATATTAAAAAAATGGATAAAAGATGTAGCGTTAGAATTTAATGCTAAATATACTTAAGTTTTTATTGGAGGTAAGCATAAGCTTACCTTTCATCTCTTTTTCAATAATAGTTTTAGCAATATAAAGTCCTATGCCATCACTCTCTTCTTTTGTACTAAAATAGGGTTCAAAAATTTTTATTTGGTCATTTTTGCTAATACTTCCAGCATTGTCTGTAACCATGATGAGGTTGTTGTCAATTAGAATTTCAATCTTTGGATTAAGTGTTTGTTGCTCAACAAGGGCATCTTTTGCATTGTTAATGAGATTTAAAATAACCTGTTCAAACTCATTTCTATTATAGATTAGGCTAAAGTCTTTTTTTGTTTGAAGCTCAATCTCTATATCATGTGTTTTAAGCGTAGAACTTGCGATGGTTAAAACAGCTTCACAAGCATCTTTTACACTAAAGGTCTCTTTCTCTTTACTTGGATTATAAAAATTACGAAATGTCTCAATGTTTTTAGACATATACTCAATCTGTTCAGAGGCTTCTTGAATGCTCTGTTTTAGCTCTTTGTTTTCATGCTGAAAGCTTTTAATATGCATAAGAGAGTAGGACAAAAAAGTAAGAGGTTGTCTCCATTGGTGTGCGATGATTGAAATCATTTCACCCATAGAGGCTAAGCGTGACTGTTGAAGTAGTAGTGTTTGTTGCTCTTTTTGCTCATCTTCAATGAGTTTAAATCTGTAAGAGAGTGCAAAAGAGAGAAGCATTGATTCAAAAGCAAAGGCAATATGTAAAATAGGAAAGTTAAATTTATTATGGTTGATAAAATAGAGTAACTCTAATAAAAGGATAATAATAACAAGATGCCACCCAATCATTAAAAAATAAAAAGGGACATCTTTTTGGCGAATATATCTAAAGGCTTCTGAGAGTATAAATGCAATCCAAACAACTGTTGGTACAAATTTTGTAAAAAAGGTATGACCTAAGATAAAAGAGAGTAGTAAGTCAAAAATACTAAGATATAAAATGGTTCTAATAGTTTTATTGAGTTTATCTGTTCTGTATGTTTGAAAAAACTCTTGAAGAAAGAGTAACGAGAAGATAAGAACGAGTGTTTGAGAAGTATCAAAGAGATAAAAACTTTTAAAATTATACATCTCAGTAAAAGGATAAATCTGTAAAGCCTCTAAATTTACCAAAGAGAGTAAAACAAAAAATTGAGCTAAGGCGTAGTATAGGTATTGACGGTTACGAATGTAAAAGTAAAAAGCAAAGTTGTAAATCATGGCTGAAAATATGATACCTAAAGAAAATACAGCAAACATAAAAGCACTGTTATCATAGAGATGAGGTTTAGTTATGAATTGACTGTTTTGTATAAAAAAATCATCATAAAAAAAGAGTAGAGAGATTACTAGATAGATGAACAATGCAAAATATTTAATTTTTAAAATATTATCCATTGAGGTGAATCCTATAGCCATATTTTGAGATGTTTTCAATGGCTTCCTTGCCTACAATTTTACGAACATCTCGTACCAAAGAGCGAAGTGCATCTGAACTCATGGCTTTATCAAACCATATAAATTGTTCTATCTCTTCATACGAGACAATACGCCCTTGATTTTTAATGAGTAGAAAAAGTAACTTGTGTTGGTACTCTGTTAGGGGAATTAATCTATCTTCTTTTACAAGTGTATGGTTGAGCATATCAAAACTATCTGTTCTGTTTATCTTAACAACAGAAGGTCGTTGCAGGGCTATATGCTCAAAACAGAGGTTTAAAGCTTTGAAAAGCTCCTCTTCTTTAATGGGTTTTGACAAGTAGTTAATGAGATTTAACTGAACAGCTTCTAAAAGGTAAGCCGTTGTAGTATAGGCGGTGTTGATAATAATTGGAGTATGCTTATCCTCTTTCCTAATATGTCGACAAAACTCTAAGCCATTCATCTCTGGCATCTCAATGTCACTAATGATAATGTCAGGCTTTAGCTCATGATACATGGCTAAGCCTTCTACTCCATCTTTTGCTTCATAAACTTCTAAAAAATAAGGCTTTAAAACAGTAGTAGCAATACGACGTATCATCACTTCATCATCGACAAATAGTAAGGTATATTTTGTTCTCTTTAGCATCTCTACACTTTTTCTACATTTATTTATTATAAATTTCTCTAACCATGGTAGTAAATAAAATATTTAGATAAACTTAAGTGATTAATTTTATAAAAAGAGGAGTAGGTTTGCAAAAAATAGCATATTGGTCATTGATTCTATTTCTTTTGGTAGGGTGTGTAGGGCAAAGTAAAAGTCCTGAAGGAGAAGAAGTTGTTGCGTCTCCTGCTCCTGGAGCAGTTCCATCTCGTATAGTATTACCTAAGGTTATTGATATTGATTTTCCTAATGCCTTAAAAAGTCTAAATTCAGATATTTTTGTTGAAAATATTCAAGCTAAAATAGCCATAGAGAAAGAACAACTTAAACTTTTAGAAGAGATTAGCTCTCAGCTCAATCAAGAGTGTGAAGCCTTAAGTGAGTGTTATGTAGATGCTAACAATAGTGCTTTTGTAGGAAAAATCAAACTAAATCAATACGCTAATACTTTAAAGTATCAGTATAAACTCTCTTTAGTTACAAGCAATCAAGAACAGATTAGTTTCTCTTGGTCAGATGTTAAAGCAGATGTTTTAACCGTTTATGAAAAAGAGAACAACTATGTAGCCATGCATTATTTTAAAGATATCTCAGTAGAAAAAGAAGTACTCTACATCGATGAGAGTCAAAAAACATCTAAAAACTCTTTGATGATTAGTTTAGACAATAATAAAAGTGAGTACAGACTACGCTCAAACTATATTTCTACAGATATAAGTGGTTCTTCTAATATTTTAGTTAAAAATGAGACTCTTTTAGAAGAGAATGAAAATATGTATAGTCTCAATAAAGACTACACTGATGTAGAAGAGGGTGCATATGTACTTCTTGCTTCTAACAAAGAGAATCAACCCTCAAATTTGCTAGAAGTGTTTGAAAATGCACAAGGGAGTTTTTTGTCTTTTGACCATAAAGTACAAGGGTTCAGCTATAGAGATTTAGAAGGTGATGCTATTAGTGCTAGTATAAATGAAGTTGTTCCCTCTCCTGTAAATGCTTTAGATTAATGTTTATCTCTATGCGTTGATTTGTTCTATGAAAGTTAATGAATCATAATAAGATTGTGCTATTATTCTCAATAATAATCAAAGTAATTTGAGGAAGAAAAAATGGATAAAAATTATTATTTACCAATTGCATTTAAACTAGCAGGGCATTATGAAGTTGAAAAGGTATTGGGAGAAGATGATTTTGAGATACTTTATTTGGTTAAAGATTTACATTTAGCAGA
>JALWZV010000043.1 GCA_027002315.1 Candidatus Roizmanbacteria bacterium
CAGCGTCAGATTTGTAAAACAGACAGATGCTCCAAGTATTGTTTTGGTAGATGAAGCTGGAGGTAAAGTATCAGATTTTCAAGGGAAAACTGTAAACTCTAAAACCAAAAATATAGTTCTTTCCAATAATCAGGTTCATAATGAAATTATTGGTAATATAACTAATATTTTGAGTGAATAATAATTATCTATGAAAGTTGAAAAGGTTGTTTTAAAACCAAGATATAAAAAAGAAAATGGATTATGGGTTATAGATATTGACAAGGTCAAGGTTCCGTTTAAGATTGAGGAGCGTTCGGTTATTTATATTCCTCCTGGTCAGTTAGGCGGAAATCATAAACATCCTAGAAAAGAGGCGTTTATCGGTATTGGAGAAGGGTTGGAATTAATATATAAGGAAGGTAGCCAAATAAGAAGGTTAAGAATGAATCCCAAAGGGAAAACATATTTTTTTATCATTCCACCTTTTCTTGAGCATGCGGTTGTGAATAATTCAAAAAGCCAGCAAGGAGTTTTAATTGAGTTTGCTGATCAATCTCAAAGAGATGTTGAGACTTGCGATATTGTTTAAACAATTGATCAGATCGAGATCTGGTGTTAAAAATGGTATATTAAGGTGAAGATGGTAACAAATAGTTCTCGTAATAACTGGTTGAGAATAGGTTTTACTGTCTTAGTTGTAATTGTAGTTATAATCTTCATTTATAGATTTAGCAAACAAAGAAATAAGATAAATGAAGGGCGGCAGTCTTCATCTAGCTCATCAGCTCAAACAATAACGAACAAACCATTAGAAAACAACAACACAATCTCAAGTTGGAAAGTTTACAAGGATAATATTGATAAATGGGAAGTAAAGTACCCTGCAGATTGGCATGTTTTACCAAAAGTAGGTCCTGTTACGAGTTTTACTGTTAGTAATGAAGATGGAGGGAAAGCTCCTATAACTGTGTCCATCTTTAAGAACACAGATGTAAGTGCAGAGACATTGGAATCAAGAAAAAAGTATTTTGCAGGTAAACCAAACGATTTTCAAGTATTAGAAGATATATCTGTAAATGGTAAATCTGGATTTGAGATTAAGTTTTTAAAGGTGAATCAGAGGGAGGCAATAATCAGTAAGGATTTAAGCAAGTCTTCTCAAATCCTCTTTACAATCTTTGTAATTTATAATAAAGCTTACGAAAAAAACGCATTAAGTATTTATAAAAAGATGCTTTCCACATTCAAATTATTAGATTAAATTTATACTTGTTAAATAATGACAAAAGTTTACTCAGCGGTAAAAGCTCTGATTAAAAGCGACGATAAATTTTTAATTATTGAGCAGGAATTTGATGGCAGGAGATACTTTGATCTTCCAGGAGGAAAAGTTGAGTATGGAGAATCTCCCTATGAGACTTTAATTCGCGAAGTAAAGGAGGAGACATCTCTTGATATTGAGATACTTAAACCGCTTGGAGTATGGTGGTTCTTTAGAGCTTTTGATAAAGGACAAGTAATCTGCAACACCTTTATTTGTAAGCCAAAAAATACCAACATAGATTTAACTAAAAATCCGACCCATGAGAACATAATTAATTTTTATTGGTTTAATAAAGAGGAGCTTTTGAAATTGAATAATCTATTAGATAAGAGTTTAAGAAAGTTGTTTAAGACAACCTAATATGAAACTTAATATTCCTGTCATCAGACAAGATAAAAACTCGGTTGATTGTGGACTAGCTTGTTTATCTATGTTATTGAATTATTACCATATAAACAAGAACATTAAAGAAATAAAAAAGGAGATAAGGGTTTACAAAGGTTTGGGGAGTTACGCTCCTCAGTTGGGAATATATTTAATTAATAACAACTTTGAGGTGGAGATTGTAACGATGAATCCGTTTTTATTTGTTAAAAAATTGGAGAATAAACCGCAAAATTTTTTGTTGAGGTATTTGGAAAAGTTGTATAAGAATACGAAAAGAGATAAGCTCAAAACACCTTTAAGCTTTTTTATAGAGTTTATGAAGTTGGGAGGAAAGCTTACAGTTAGGGTTCCAACTATAAAAGATATTAAAGAGGAGATTAAGAATAAAAGGCCTCTTTGCGCTTTGATTACATCAAACTTTTTATTAGCAGATAAACCTGATTTTAACTTTCATTTTAATTTGATAACTGGGGTTGATGAACAATATATTTATGTGAATGACTCGTTGTGGGATTACAGAGGTGGAAAACATAAATACAAAATAGATGATTTTATGTATGCGCTTCATGCCAGCGCTTATGGTGACCCAGACAACGCGTCGATTATAAAAATAAAGAAATGAGACAGAGTATAATTAACAAGTTGCAAACTTTTCTTTTCTGTGTAGAATGTAGACCATATAAATTATAAACTCATAAACAATCATGAAAAGCATTTTTTCTTTTTTAAAAAAAATAGGCCTTCTTCATTTAGATATGGACAGTTATAACAACACTGATCTAAAGCTAAATAGCAACACTCTTACAAAGAAAACTTTAATATTTATAGTTGTGATATTAGTCATCTTGATTTTTGTTGTATTTTCAAGACGAGATAAGCGCAAAACAACTGCACATAATATACGCAATAATGTTTCAGTTTGCAAAGTGACTCAACTATCAAAAAAAGCAGATAACCGTGTTACCGCAAAGATAGTTTTGGCTTCAAATGTGGGAGTAGACAAAACACAAAAAACATATTCTTTAACTGAGTTAGATAACTTAGCTTTTGGTTACAAGGCAAAGAAAACGAGTAATGGGTACTATATCGCAAAGGAGATTTGCAAAGGGGATGTTTCTATTACAGGAGATAAGTTGTCTGCTGAAAACTGGAATTTCATAAAGGAAGACAGCCCTGGAGCTATCTCTAGTTTTGCTGGTAGTTATGAAAATTTTGCCTCAGACCAAAAAGATGGAACCAAGTTTAGATCGATCTCAAAACCAGGCAAATACACACTCTTTTTATACACAACAACAGATGGTAAAAAGTGGTATGTTGCTGCTCAGCACAATTTTGAGGTAACAAAATAATTTTAATTTATTTTAAATATAAAAATGATGAGTTTAAGTGAACTGCGTAAGTTTTTAGTGAAGGCAAAAAAATCAACTTATGCGTCTGGAGATCTTGCAAAAAGTATTCGTAACAAGGATAAATCAACTACCTTAATTTTTGAAAGTGGGGATTGGAAATATCATGATAACTATTTTGGTGGTGAGCCATATGGAGGAAGAGAGGTTGTGTTTTTTAAAAACAAACCAGTCTATATTATGGTTTATTATGGACGTGTTTACAGTTCAGTATCTGAGTTTGGAGATGTTTATAAAGTACTACAGAGCGCTTTGAAGCTAATTCCAGAAAACAATCCTTATCGTGGTCCTGAAAAATACGTTCAAGGCGGTTTTAGGTACGAGAATCACTTTACTGGTGAAGTTGATAACTTTTCTGGAGAGGAAAGTATATTCGAAGATAATAAAGAAATATATAAATCAAGATATATTGGTGGATTAGTTGATTTAAGGAAGTAATTATTTATTTATTTATAAACTTTTATGAACTGGTTTGGTTATGCTTTATCAGCTGTTTTTGTTTTTAGTTTTTACGATATCTTAAGTCGTCACTTAGGTAAAAATTCTAAGAATCCGCAAGCCTTTTCGGTTATGTTTAATTTACTTTCATCTTTTGTAGCCTTGATATTTTTTATATTTTTACCTAGTAAGTTTGAAGCAAAAACATTTTGGTTAATTGTTATAGGAGTAGTTGGTCTTGTTATTTGGGGTTTGTTTGGAAGAATAGAATACGAGGCTCATAAAAGAGTACAGGCATCGATATTAACAATATTTACACGTCTTGCTTACGTTGTGACATTCATATTAGCAGTGGTATTTTTACATGAGGGTGTAACTTTTAAGAAAGTTACGGCGCTTGTTCTTATTCTTGTTGCTAATTTTTTAGTAGCTTCAAAATTAAAGAAAAAAGATTTAAAAGGTGTAATTTACGCTATTCTCTTATCTTTTGTGTTAGGGTTTGGTTGGTTTATTGATAAGTTTGTTTCTAGTAAATGGGGAATTAGTTTTTATATTTTACTTAGTTTTTTATCTCCTGCCATAGTTAGTTTTTTATTACCTCCTTTAAATTTAAAAACGCTTAGAAATGAGATAAAAAATAGCACATCTTTGATCTTTATATTACCCGTGATTAATGTAGGTGGATATTACTTGTTACTTAAAGCTTTTTCTTTAGGAGAAGGTTCAAGAGTTATCTTAGTCATAGCCTTTACACAGATTCTAACAATACTGTTAGGAGTTTTTATCTTAAACGAAAGAGAACATTTTTATAGGAAAATATTGGCTGGAGCAATTAGTGTTATTGCCCTTATACTTCTCAAGACTTAATTTTTTTGAATTTTAAGTAAGCGAATATAACTCCGATTGCTATAACTAGTACTACGATTAGTACAAATATATATTTGATGAAGTTATCGCTTTGTTTTTTGTTTTCTTGCGGTGGTTTAGTTTGAGTATCTGGTTTGGTGGAAGAAGATGATGATGTTTTTACAGTTGGCATGATATTAGTAGGTTGTGTTGTTGAGGTTGTGACTATTGCTTCAGTTGTCGGTGTTGGAGTTAATGTAGGAGTATTAGTTGGTGTTGGTGTGTCAGTTGGGGTTGCTGTTGGTTCATCTTCTCCTAAGACAACGGTGTGATATTCCAAAGTTAGATAAGGCTTATTACTGGTCTCTTTAGTTTTAATACGAAAAAGAACATCAGAGCTTGAGTTGGTGGTGATATAAAGACCATTATTTTCAACATCTCCGTTTTGCCAAGCTAAGATAATTGGTGTTATCTCAATACCTTTCCATCCGTCAGAGATATTTATCGATGTGGTAACATCATAACTTCTATCTGATGATTGATGTGGGCCATGGTTCCAGTTAGCAGTGTTTTCGTCAAATGTAGGAATGTGGTTGTTGGGACCGATGCGAATATTTGTGTTGGACGTGTGTTGATGATCATAAACATAAAAGTGCAACGTTGCCTTATCTATTACTGCCTCAGGTGGAATGGTGATTGTCTCAAAGCCGATAAGAGCGTTGCTTTTGGCTGGAGTGTTTGCCACTGTCATATGGTCGCTTGTTCCGTAGCTCGTGTTTCCTGCGGAGATAACAATAAACGTGTCGTTGTTCACATCTACAGTTTTAGTAGTTGCAAAGACATTTTTGGGTAAAGAAAAAAGAAGGAAGAAGGCGATGATAAAAAATATTTTTTTCATCTTTTTTATGAAAATTGTTGAGTCATTTTATAGGTTTAAGTATTAGTTGTCAAGGGAGTAAAATTTAGTTGTTACACCAATTTGATAATGTCATAGTTAACTAGACGAAAATGTCACCCCTATCTGAGGTAAAAAGATAAAATACAAGGGCTTAATTATCAGTTATCTTTTTACCCAAACATGA
>JALWZV010000044.1 GCA_027002315.1 Candidatus Roizmanbacteria bacterium
TTATTATTCTAAGATGAATAACTCTAACTCAAACAATAATCAAAAAAAAACGGACGACAAACCTCTTCTTGATCAAGGAGCCCTTTTAGCTTTTATAGATGAAACCATCAAGGAAAAAAATGACCCTCATATGACAAAGAATGTTTTAAGTAAGATGAGAATTTTATTTTTAAATGAGTTGAATAAAGACATCAACACACACATGATTAATCTTTTAACCGAGGAGCAAAGAAAGGAACTGAGTGGTTTGTTAGATAAGAACGCAAGTAATGATGAGATAAGTAAGTTTTTTGAGAAAGCGGTTCCAAACTTAGATGTTGAGATAGCTAAAGTTATGTTGCAGTTCAGAGCTGCTTATTTAGGACTATCTCCAGCAGAAAGCGGGGAAGAAAAAATAAAGGCAAAAAAAGAAGCAAATGTTGTTTTACCTCCAGCTCCTGTGAGTAAGTAATAGGTTTTTTTTACTTCTCTCCAAAAAGTTGATGACTTTTTTGGATTATGGTATAATCTTTCCATGATAAAAAAAAGATACTTAGAGGATGTTATTCGTCAGGATTTAAATACCAAAATGGTTTTTATCGGTGGTCCACGTCAAGTAGGAAAAATAACCCTTACTAAACAAATTGCCAAGGATAATTTTTCTCATTTTGCTTATTTTAATTGGGACTATCAGCCTGATAGAAAGAAAATAATTACCATGCGCTTTCCGGCTGAAAGCGGTTTGTTGATTTTTGATGAAATTCATAAATACAAAGATTGGAAGAATTATCTCAAAGGCCTTTATGATAAATATAAATCAAACTATAAAATTATGGTCAGTGGTAGTGCGAAGTTGAATGTTTATCGTCGTGGGGGTGATTCACTAATGGGGCGTTATTTTTACTATGTTCTTCACCCATATTCCCTAGGAGAGTTAAAAAAAAGCCATCCCGTTCTTGTTCCATTTAAAAAACTTAGTTTTTCTGCTGAAAGAGATGATAATCAACAGATTTTACGTGATTTACTTAGATTTGGCGGTTTTCCTGAACCCTTCTCTAAAAAAAATGTTGTTTTTTGGCGCCGTTGGGAAAGGGAACGACTTGATGTTTTGGTAAAAGAAGAAATTCGCAGTTTAGAAAGAGTTAACGAGTTATCAGGTTTGCAAATTTTGGTAGAACTCTTACCTGACAAAGTTGGTTCGCTTTTGTCAGTTAATAATTTAGCTCAAGATCTTCAGGTAAGTTATAAAACAGCAAAATCATGGCTCGATATTTTAGAAAGGTTTTATTATTTTTTTAGAATCTATCCTTTTGCCTCTAAAAAAGTAAGGTCATTGCGTAAAATGACTAAGGCATATCTTTGGGATTGGTCTGTTTTGGACGATCAGGGAGCTAAGTTTGAAAATTTAATCGCAGCTCATCTATTAAAACTAACCGATTTTCTAAGAAATAACCAAGGATATAATATTGAGTTATTTTACCTTCGAGATAAACAGGGTAGAGAGGTAGACTTTTTAGTTGCGGTTGATAAAAAACCATGGTTTATGGTTGAAGCAAAATTGAAATTAGAGGAAAAAAATAACAATTTAAAATATTTTAAAAGAAAATTATTAGTTCCTTATTCCTATCAAGTGGTTTTAACGCCTGGCATTGATTTTGTTCAAGACGATATTCGTACTATTAGTGCTGTTAAGTTTCTCACAGGATTGGTTTAAGTATTTTTTGGAAAAAGTTTTTATTCTTCACTAACACCAAGTAAACGAAGCACAACCTCTTTTCTATAACGCCTGTCTCCTCTGGAGTTAATTCTTATTGCGGGAAGCTTTCCTTTTTTACCCCAGCGTTTTATGGTAAGTGGGGATACTCTTAGAATTTTTGCAACCTCTTTGACTGTGAGTAAATCTGGTAAGTCCTTAAGACTTATTTTTTTATCATCTGACATGTTTTGTATTATAAAGCAATACTTAGGTTAAAACAAGAGAAAATAAATAAAATTTCTAATTGACCTAATTTCTAATTTCTAAACAATAACCAATGACCAAGCACCAATGAATAAGAAAGAAAACAAGAAACAAAGAAACAGAGAAACAGAGAAACAGAGTATATGAAAGGTACAAAGAATAAAGATTAAAGAATATATTAAATTTCTAATTAACCTAATTGACCTAATTTCCCCGCCTGCAGAAGCTATTGCTTCAGCAATTGCGGGCAGGCCCGCCTGCAACGCTGTAGCCACTGCGGGCAGGTAAACAAATCCCAAGTACCAAATCGCAAGTTTTCTTGCACAGACAGAGAGTAGGGGTCGATCTTGTGTCGACCTGTCAATCACCCAATATGTCAACCTGTCAATCAAAGATGTCAATTAATAGATTCTCTTTCACGTCATCGCGAGGAAGGAGTGTTAGCGACTGACGAAGTCATGGCCGAGCCAGATCAGGCTCCGCCTGACAATCTCCGTCCATATGAAAACAAGATGAATTTTTTTTATTGTTTATTTGTGATTTTAGGGAGAAGTTTTTCCAAAATGTTTTTAATAAAACTGTTCATAAAATTAGCAAGTTTTTTATCTACTTCTTGTACTTTTTTTACTCCTTTAACAGGAGTATTTAAAGCACGAGAGAGGTTTTCATCTGCCTTTTTTACTTTTGTTGGGTTGAGTATCTTTTTAACAGGATTGTTTACAGATATTTTTATATTAATTTTAGGTAGGTGGAAAATATTTTTTAAGTTCAAACTTGGTAACTTAATATTTCCCATAAGATATTTTGCAGGTTTGTAATTTGAAGGAGGATTGGTTGGATAATTGTTTTGTGTTGATGAGGTTGGAAAATACGATGGCGGGTTTTGGGAAGGACTAGTCGGTTTGGGAGTGTATTGCGTTGGAGGGGATGTTGGTGTGTTTATTGGGTAAGAGGTTGGGATATTGTTGATAGATGTAGGGGTAGGAGAACTAAAAGGAGGATTACTGGTTGATTGAGTGGTTGGTATTGTAGTGGGCGTTGGTTTTTGTGTTGGTGTACTTGTTGGAGGAGGTAGTGTTGGAGTTGTCGGATTGTAAGGTTGTCCATACTCTAATTCTCCTCTCAAGCGTACATCTAAGGGAATTGGAGGCACATCTCCACAGTAGGTTTTAAAAGCGTGAGAGCATTGACAACTTCCACCACACTGTGAGTCAGAAGCTCCATTTCGTTCTGCTTCTTGACATTGGCTTGGAGCACACCAAAGGCGTTCCCAGTAGCCAATGCATTTTGTAAAGTCTCCTGTTCTCACCATCTCGTAACAGCATAAAGGTACCCAGCCGTTACAACCTCTTCCCACTCCGCCGTTTTCACCTTCGCATAGTTGAGGGTCTGGCATTTTATCAGATGTGTTAAGTTCAGCATAGGTATATCCTCCGCAGCCAGGAGATCTAGAGCACACAGGCTCGTTTGGTAATTTATAGTATCCGTCGTGACAGTATGGCTCGAGGGAGGTATATGCCTCTGTTTTTTTTACACTCAAGATTAATGCAAGCGAGAATACTACAATAGCAATTTGTTTTAGTTTGTTTTGGTAAGCCATATATAAACAATTGTAAAATATATTGCTACAGAATATGGAGAAAATATTAACGAGAAGAGGATACCAAAAACAGATGCGATTAAATACTTTTTAAATCTTATGAAGCCCATACTTGATCTTGAGAACAAGAGGAAGATGAATACAACAACTAAAGATGAGAATGTAAAAGGAGCAAGAGGAATTTTAAGTAGGAATGCTATGACTAAAAATAAACCAAACAGAGCAACAAATAAGTCTTTTTCATCTAAAAAAAATCTGCTAATTCGAAACTGCATATTTTAATAAAGTTTAAGAACTTTTAATAAGTACACAAGACCGTGATGTTTAAAATAATACTGATCTATCAAAAAGGTTATAAAGAAGGAAAGCAGAGAGATAACGACTGCTTTTTTTGTTTCTCTATCTGTGTGAATGTGAATAAGGTTTACCATTATATAAAGATTGTAATGAAAATAAACTTAGTTAGCAAGAAGACAGTGGTGTTGAAATAAAGAATAGTTCTTTATTATAATGAACAGGAAGATGAAGAAACTACATTTTCCCTATAACTATAATTCAAGAAGTGGTGTTGTTGCCACAACGTTGACTTTAGGAGTGTTAACGGTAATAGCTATAACGACGTTTGTATCCTCTCTTTTTTTAAATAAAAACAGGCAAATTACTAACACAGAGGCAAGCACGATAGCAAATGATAGTTGCATTCAAACAACACAGAGTGGAAAAAAGTACACTTTTTTCGAACGTAGCAATGGAAACGCGGTTTGTTCTTTGGATAAGATTGAAGCAGGACCGCAAAATGACGCATGGGAGGTTCTTGGCGCCGATGGAAGTTGTGGTAATAATAATGATTGTATTAATAGCAATCGTGGAAATTGGTGTTATTATTTTGGGAATAACTCATCTCATGCAAAATGTTTAAGACGAGACTCATCATGTGATAACGGTTCATGTTTAGGAGGAGGAGAGACTCCTCCTACTGCAACGCCTGTTCCTCCTCCGGGTAATGGAGGTTCTGGTTCGGAAGTTAGTAATGGTTGTTTTTCGTTAAAAGCAGAGTTTGAGGTTCAAGACTATCAGGGAGCAAAGGGTTTTTATGCTTGGGTAACGTTTAATAGTTCTACAGCAGGAGATGTTGAGCTTTTAGGTCAAGGAGTGGGAAATAATAGTCACTTAGCAGGGTGGAATGCGTTTGGAGGTGGAAACTTTACCTATGATCCAAACTGGACACAAAGTTTGGCCTCCGGCAGCTATATGCCGGCTGTTAAACTAAGCAATAATTCTTCCGTTCAAATAAGCTACACAGGTTACCTTAGAAACTGCAATCCTCAGGACATAACAATATCATGCACTTTAGGAATAGATGGAAGTGGCAATGCTTATGTACAGGGGAATGGTTGTTCGTGTAAAAATGGATCCTGTTCTACAGGAGGGCCTCCAACACCGACTCCAATTCCAAGACCAACAAATACACCAGTTCCTCGAGCAACAGCAACTCCTATACCACATACAACAGCAACCCCTGTACCAAATGCAACAAATACTCCAGCTCCTCCAACTAATACACCTATTCCGGGAGCAACAAACACTCCGGTACCAAATGCAACAATCACTCCAGCTTCTCCAACTAATACACCTATTCCTCCTACTCCAACTCCTGGAAAATGCACGCTGATTGTGCAGGTTCAAGATGAGAAAAGAAGAGCGATAGAAGATGCTAAAGTGTGTGTATGGCATGGAGATGGAACTTATCATATGGAGGGAGAAACAGGTGATGATGGTGTGGCAAACTTTAGTTCTGTTCTCAATGGTCAGCTTGATTATAATGCAACCTATAAAGTTGCCGCTGGTAAAAGTTCTGAAAATTGTGATACTTTAAAGAATAAACGTCAAGATTTTACAACTCCTAAAGGAGGTGCGTGTAAGTTTGTGGTGAAGGTTCAGGATGACGGTAGTGTTATTGTCCCAACTTTGACTCCTACGAGAGTTCCAACACAGACACCAAAACCCACCAAGGGTTCTCCGCCAACCCCTGTTCCGACAACTATTAATAGAGAAGAACAAGGCAAGGTTATTGTTAATTTGTTGTTAGAATTCTATGGATATGATAAATGGTTTGGAAAAGATATTGGAAATTTATTTGACGATTTAATAAACAGATTGTCTTTAAGATTAGACGAAATTAATACTAAAGTTAAACCAAAAGCGTACGGGCGTGATAGTATTCAACACACTGGCGAGACAGTCACAATCTCCGCCGATAATGTTGAAAAATATTCTAAAGATGGAAGCTTAAATGTTTACAAAGGAATAGTTTCTGTTATGAATCTTGATCCAGGGAAAATATTTGATTTATCGAATATTAAATTTGATGGTGATAAAGACAAAGTTGTATTTGACAAAAAACTTGATATGAGAAAGTTTATAAGGATTGTAAACTTTAACTTGAAAAAAGAAAAAGATGTACAATATAGTGGTGATATTAAGCTAGATCTTATTTCTGGAGGCTTGAATGCTTTTCTAGCAAGATTGTATATTAACAATATAGATAAAACGAATTTAACTTACTGTAAAAAGCATGATTTACCAGTGACTATTTCTAAAGATATTGTAGATAATAATAACATTTTTAGTATAAAACTTGTGTTTTCAGAGTTTTATAACCAATCATGTTCTACCCCCCCTCCTTCAGATTTGTACTGCTATGTATTGTATAGTTGTAGCAAAGACGGTAATAACTATGTTGCAGCACGGAGTTTGATACATATCGAAAATATGAATTCAAGTAATATAGAGTTAAAAGATTATTTAGTTTTGACGTGTGATGATAGTAATTAGAACTAAGACTTATGTTTTATAAGAGAAAAATAACAACGAGTATTAAGATTATTGTGGCAACATTAGTTTCCTTAGGTTTTTTATTTATGTTTAGAAAAATCAAGTCACCAAAAGAATCTTTATTATATTTAAAGAGAATTATTAATAATAACAAGGTTAATATAATGTATAAGTTGGGCAAAAAGAGAACTATAAAACTAAGCAAGCCTGGAACTCAATATATTGTTCCTACAGTGTATTATGCCAAGTCCGATAAGAAGATTGTTGTATATTATAAAGGAGAGAGGTTGGAGATCTGGACTTACGATCCAAGAGTGCCGTTATCTAAGTCTGATTTGGAATTTTTTTACAAAATGAAGAAGAAGCATAAGAAATCGGTTGCAAGATAGTCTGATTTTAGGTTATTATAAAATAGTGAGATATGAGTAAAGAGTAAGTATGATAATGTCATCGCGAGCGAGCGAAGCCACGTTAGACGTGGTATAAACGAGCGTGGTCATGGCGAAGCCAGATTAGGCTCCGCCTGACGATCTCCGCAGTGATGAAAATAGAGGTGGCTATTGATGTTTAAATTTTAAATATCATAGCGGCGGAGATTGCTTCGTCACTGCGTTCCTCGCAATGACGTCAGGGAGGTTGCCAAGCGAAGCCGGGCAAGTTGGATCACGTTGAACATAGTTTTGCGTGATCAGACATGATGGATGACGAAGCGATTTTAGAGTATGTGAAAGTAAAACATATAGGCGGAGATCGCTTCTCCTCCGATTCGGAGGATCGCGATGACGCAATAAACAATGATAGAGACTTTCAAGTTTGGCCTGAAAAATTAGAAATTAAAAATTAAAAATTAAAAATTTTATTTATGTACATAGGACCTTTTTATTTTGATACAAAAGAACTGTTTTTAATGTTAGCGAGTATACTTTTAGGTATGGCTATGTTCTTCGGTTGGCCTGTGTGGTGGTTTGACAGAACAACATTGTTTACAATTATTATACTTATCTTGATAACCAAAGGTTTGTTACCGGCAATACACAACGAAGCCTTTTTTATCTTAGCAATTATTGCCATATTTTTAACACTTTATCTTCCTATCTTTCAAGTAATACTCTTTTATTTAATAACCTTTGTCTTCTTCCGCTTATTGAAAGTCATTTAAACAGTTCAATCTGCGGAGGTTAAACTATAAATACGATGGAAGAATAGACAATGTTAATTTATTGTTGATTTTTAAAGGAAGATAGTGTTATTATAGTAAAAATATATGCAATCCAAAAATACAATATTATTTATTCCGAAGGCTATTATAACTTTTACCCTTATATTGTTTTTAGTAGTTTTTTTTACTTACTTATATAACACGAAACAAGTTAAAGCAGAAGGTGATGGATTAAGAGCAGGTGCGACATGTGGCGAGGAATTTGGATTGCAGTGTAATGATGAGTTAATCTGTAATCTTTATAACGATGGAAGTGGTTTAGGTAAATGTGTGAATGGTAACCCATCCCCAACAGATCAACCTGATAGGTTTACCAATACAGAAATAACCTCTCCTGACAGCAATGATAATTGCATATTGTCAACGGATGTCAATTTAGGAAATTATCCTGGGCTTCCTCAAATTCAGTATACTTTTCATAAAATAGATAAACAAGGATCTCATCATTATTCATCTTCAGATTCTTGGGAAAGTATGGGTGAAGCAGATACGCACATAACTACAGAAAATGATGATCATTGGAGTCTTGCTTCTGGGGAAAAAGGAAGATTTGAGATATCTAGAAGATCCGGGAGTGGTTTTGGAGGAGTTTTAATTGCTACAAGCGACTATAAAGAATGTAAAGAAAGTGAAGGTTGTGATAATGGAGTCGCTCAATCCGATGGGGATGCAAATGGCGATTGTGAAATAAATGACGATGATTACAACTATTGGAAAAATCAATATACTGGGGCTTGTGATTCGGGTAGGAGCTGCCCTGGTAATGGGGCTGATTTTGACGGGGATAATAAGGTAACACTAAAGGATTTTGAAAAGCTAAGAGAGAGCCTTTTTGATTCATCATCGCCACCACCACAGTAATAGAATGATAAAAATAATATTGATTCTGAAAGTATAATGTTAAAAATAAAGTATTTGCTAGAAAAACTAAAGATAAAACCTACAGTATTTATTACGTTTCTGCTTGCTTTGGGAGCAATGATTTGGTTTGCTAATATTTATCTTTACCGAACTCGTGCTACGTCTGCAGGTCAAGTAGAAGGCAAGCTATTGTTTGACAATGGTAAAAGCTCTTTGAGGTTAGAAAATACAAAAGATTTTAAGATTAAAGTATATTTCATAATGGATGGTAGTGAAAAACTGTCTGGATTTGATATAAAGCTTAATTATGATGGTAATTTGATGAAAATTTACGATTTGCCTTATCCTGGAAGAGCGGTATTACATTGTAACAACAACACAGAACGTCGTTTTGAAACGATTATAGGATCATCGTGGGGAGGAGGTATGAGATTAGCTGGAGTGTCAAAAACCTCTACTGTTTCGTTGCCAGGCGGTACTTGTTATCTATCTCTTAATGGTAAGTGGACTGGTGATGCAGGAACAACAGATATAAAAGCTATCAGTAGTAGTTGGAAGGCTGGAGGATTCAATGTAGTAAATACAGATATTAGTATGCAAAACGATAAAATTAGTGTCACATATTCGCCCGCGTCTCCTACTAATACTCCAACCACAACTCCAACCCCAACCATAACTCCTACGCCAACCCCAGTTCCTCCAGGTAATACTATAACAGTCTGTCCAACAGGAACAGCAGGACAAGGTGGTTGTGATTATATAGGAGGCGGTGGGATTCAAGAGGCAGTTGACTACGCACTCAATAGTGATAAATCAGGATTTACAATTATTCTGAAAGAGGGGAGTTATAAGCCAAGCACGAATAACAATGCTGTGAAAATAAATAAAGATGTATCTAAAACTATATTTATTATAGGTGATAGTGAACAGGGTACGGTTATAGATGGCAGCAACGCAGGTAAGAATTGTGTGCACATAGGAGGGACTGGTTTAAGTGTTAATTTAGAGAAACTAACCATTAAGAACTGTAAAGAAGACGGTGTTCTTGTGCAAGCACATGCCAAAGTTAGATTATCTCACGTTACAGTTACTCGAACTAATAGTAACGATGTTGGCTACGGTGCTATAGAGATAACATCTCCTGATAAGACCAACCCAACGACCGTTACATTGTCTAGTTGTACTATTATAAATAATAATAAAAGCGGTGTGAACTATTATGTGCAATCATTAGGAGATATTACAGGTTGTGTTGTACAAGGAAATAAAGCAAATGGTGTTGAGTATCATAGCTCTCGTGGAGCAATAAAAGAGTCTGTTTTGAAAAACAATAGTAAGAATGGTGTTTATAGTAACAACTCAGAAGTGTCAGTGGAGCGCTCTAAACTATTGCACAATGGGTTAGCTGGAGTGTTTTTCGTCGATAATTCTTCGGGTGTTGTGTCCCAGTCTACCTTTAAAGACAATAATTATGCAGTACAGATTCAGTCGTTGGGGAATCACTCGCTTGATGTTAAAAAAATTATAACGGTTAATAACAACGAGGCGTTAAGGTGTGAAGACAATCCAAGCGCTTTTTATTCTTTAAACTCCCAAAACGGAATACTGTCTATAGGAGAAGGAGATAATTTGGAACCACTTGGCAATTGTGGAATAAACGGAGGAGTAGAGCATGGAGTTATAAGAAAAAAAGGCAACTCTAGTATTTTAAAGAACGACTTGCACTTTAACCAAAAAGCTTGCAATGCTTTAGCTGATAACGAAAAGCAAGCTCTATCATGGGGGACATACCCTGAAAATCCAAGCACATTTTGTCCTGACTCAAACCCTACAAATACCCCAACCCCAACCCCAGTTCCTCCTGGTCTATGTTCTAGTTGGGAGCATGGTGATATAAACTGCCAAGACGGTGTTAATAGTGATGATTACAGTATTTTGTTTTATGAACTCCAAAGTGGTTGTGATATTGCAGATAACGAGGTAGGTTGCGGAATGGATAAAAACGGAGATGGTAATGTAGTGGATTCTGACTACAATCATGACGGTAAAGTAACAATAGAAGATTATGTGTTATGGTTTGCTTTGTATAATAGATACAAAACTGGCAGTTAATTTTTTTTAAACAATGTTATTATTTTTATAAAATAAAATGAACTCTAAACAAATAATTTTATCAATATTGACGCTCTCTTTTTTATCATTTTCTATTGTGCTGACAAGGAACTCTTTTTACAATATACAGCAAGTCAAAGCAGAAAGTGGAAAGGTGCTAACAGTTTGCCCAGTAGGAACAGCAGGACAAGATGGATGTGATTATATCGGACCACAGGGAATAAGAGACGCTATTCATTCTGATAAGACCGACGCTAATACAGTGATATACATAAGAAACGGAGAATATATCTTTACCGATAGTGATCCCTACTCAACAATGACCTATCAAAATATAGGAATAAGCAAGCAAACAATTAAATTAATAAGAGGTGAAAGCAGAGAGCACACTATTATTAAACTTAATGAGCGTATTATAGCTGAAGATAGTTCTTTAAAATTTAGCAACATAACTGTCATAGCCATGAGAGACTCAGCTTTTATTGTAGTCAGGTCAAATGTTTCTTTAGACACGATGAATATTGAAAATATGTCAGAAATGACAACCATATCTAGTCATGCTTCTAACTTGCTTGTACGTAATACCAGTATATCCAGTGCAATTAATAAGGTAACTCAAGGAGGTTCATATGCAGTAACTTCTTTTGAAGGGAATAATGCTAATAGTAAAACAGAGATAATAGGATCTGTTATAACTGATTTACCCATACAATCTGATGGCAATTTTAAACTTTACTCCTCTAAAGTTCTTTCTAGAAATAAAGAGAGAGGAGAGGTTTTTATTTTTTTGAATCCAGGAGAGAAGGCTGATTCTAGGAATATATTGATAGAAAATAATATATTTGAGGGCAGTGCAAATCGTCATAGCAATGATATATTAAGTTTTGGTAAGTCGCCAACAAAGGGAACTAGTAGATTAAATATAACAATAAGAGGCAACATCATACGTAGCACAGATAAAAGAGGTTATGGCATTAACATTGGTTCAGAGTTAAACATTAATACTTTAGATATTGAGAACAATACCATAGTCGCAAACTCATATGGAATGAGACTAAACTCGAAGGGTACTCATAATGTTGTTAGGAATAATATCATAAAAGATAATAGTAATATAGGTTTTTATTCTTCTAAAGATATAGGTATTAGTTATTCTCTCTTCTATCAAAACGGAAAAGATACGAAAGGCAACATAATTCAATCTAATATTCTTCACGTGGATCCGATGTTGGATGAAAGTTATCATCCAAAAACAGGTTCACCTGTGTGCGGAGCAGGTTATCAAGGAGAGGATATAGGAGCATATCCATGCTCTGAAGTAAGTGCTACTAAGACTCCAACACCGACGATTAACCCTCAATGTCTGTGTTCTACAAATGACATTTGCTCATCGGCTTGTTCTTTCAATCCTCAGCCATCTGGAAGCATAAAGTGCAATGCTGACTCTGTGCCGCGTGGAAATGACACTTTATCAGCTAGTGATAAAAATGGTTTTTGTACAAGACCACTTAGAACTAAAGGAGATGCAGATGGGAGAAATGGAGTGACGCTTACAGATTATGCATATTATCTTCAAGTTGTATTAGGGCAGCATGTTCCAAAATATGTAAATACTGACTTTAATGGTGATGGTGTTACAACATTTGAGGACTTAAATATTATAAAAAGTACTTTGAATGGTCAATAGAATTTACTGTTTACGAGTTAACTTATATTTAAAAACGAGATGTTTACTAAAATTGTGGAAGGAAGAAACAAACGTATTTTTGTTATGTTAGGAATATTTTTTGTATTTTTAATAACAACGTCTTTTATTATTTACAGCCTTTTTCTACCTAAACAAAAAGGTATTAAATACTCTAAAGCTTCAAATAATCAAGCTAAGATTATCTTTGATTCTTCAAATTTACAGCCCGCAGAAAACGAAAAGTTTACAGTTTCTGTTAAAGTAAAATCACCCTTAAATATGAATATGAGGTTATATAAAATTGTTGTTAATTTTAGTAAATCGAGTCTTCAAGCAACTGATATCCGTTACAAAGTAGGTAACCCTGCTGTTTTGGGGAATCCGGACACATCATCAACGCTTAATATAGTGAATTCGCGAGGAAAAATTAACTTATTATCTCAAATAACACAGAACATAGGATACGCTCTAAAAACAGATGTGGAAACAGAAGTAGCTACTTTAACGTTTAAACGTGTAAATACAAATCTTGCAACAATAGAGGTAAATGCGTCTGTGTCGAGCTTACAAAAAATTAATACGGATGGATCTATTAGTGAAATAAATTTTGAAACAAGTACTGTAAGTTTTTCTGGCTTATTAAATACCCCAACTCTGACTATTACAGGCGATCTCTCTTGTTTAGAAAAATGGAAAAAGGGAGATATTGACTGTGACGGCCAAGTTGGTGTTAGAGATTTTGTGTTATTATTTAATGAGATAGTTAAAAATTGTAGCGGCTCTAATGTTGCAGGGTGTGGTATAGATGAAAATCATGATGGAAAGGTAATGGATGCTGATTATAATAATAATGGACAAGTAGATGTTCAAGATTATACAATTTGGCACTCATTGTTTTTATATAGTTTAAAATCATCTAATTAGTAAAACAAGATGACAAATTGCTAATTTATTAGTAGTATAAAGGTATGAAGAAGGTATTTAGAAATATAAGATTAAATGTAAAACTCGACACTTTAATCATTTTTGGTTTAGCTGTATTCTTGTTGATGGTGTGGTTTGTTAACCGTTATGTTTATAATTCCAAAGCAGAAGGAGACAAGGCAACTGTGGTTATGACCTCCACCAACGCCAATCCCAATAAAGACGATGAGTTTTTTGTTGATTTGAAGTTTTCTTCACCAGTCGATAAAGAAAAGGTTGTAGCCTTAAAGTTAAAACTTAAAAGCACAGGCAGCGTCAATATAGAAGATGTTGTAAAAGTGACAAGTTTAGGAGGTCAAAATGTAGAGTTTCAAAGAATCAAACAAAGCGTAAGTGATGGAACAGCAACGATGGAGTATGTAGCGGGGGCAGTTCCGTTAGAGAATTTAAGTAAGACAGTAAATGTAAGACTAAAAGTTAAGGCCATCAACTCAGGATCAGGTGAGATAAAGGTAGTTGTAGGTCAGGATAACTCTACTGTATATGTTATCGATAAGGATTTAGTTGAGACTAATCCTAGGGAGGCAAACAAATCTTACAGTGATTTTGCTGGAAATCTTTCTTTTCAAATTAATGTTGGCGGTGAAGCAAGCTCACCAACACCGACGAAAAAACCAGCTAGGATATCTTTAATATCAAGTAATGGGTCTGATAAAATACAAACTCAACCACAAAGGGAGTTTGATATAAATATAAAGTCAGATGTTTCAAACACCTCACTTTCTCAAAATGACAAAAAGATAGCGGTAATAAATGCCGTATTGAGTTTTGACAAAACAAAAATAGAGGCTGTAAGTATAACAGAAGAGACCACATTTGCAAATAAATATAGAAAAGACGCATCAACTCATATAGATAATTCAGTAGGTAAGGTTTTTTTAAAGTATTTGGCTAAGGTGAGTGCTTCAGGATTCTCTCCAGTAGAGGTGGGTCCGAAAATTAAGTTTAAAGCAAAAACCAGCGGACATTTTTCTATATCTTTTAATCCCTTACAAACATATGTAATTGCAGGCGAAGGGGAAAAGTTTAACAATAATATATTAAGAGCTATAAGCTTATCTATTGATGTTAGTAAAGGTCATCTTGTCCCATGTCGTTGTCCTGGGCCAAATTGCGATCAGTGTGAAACTTGCACACAACCTGAGGGAGAAAGTACTAATTGTACTGCATGCACGAATTTTAAAACAGACAATAATATGTGCTGGGAATCAAACCAACCGACCAATACTCCAACTCCAACACCTACTTCAAAGTGTCAGTGTGATTTAGGCAAAGTCACAGAGAACAAGTGTCAGTCTCCAAAAGTAGCTGTGTGTACAAGTAAATATAGTTGTGAATGTCAGACTTTGACAAACACTTCGACACCTACGCCGACCCCAGGAGCTATGTGTAATACAGAGTCTAAATCAGGCTCACAAGGAGTAGATGTTAGAAAATTTAATCTTACATCAAGTAAGGGGTGGATAACTTTTGAATATCATGCCTATGCTATACCTGATAGATTTGAGGTTATTTATGAAGGGAATGCGATACTAGACACTGAAGAGGTATCTGGAGACGGAACAAAGAATATCTGGATAGATGGGAAGTCTACAGCAATAACAGTGAAGGTTACAGCTGATAAATCTGGGACTATGTGGGACTATACTCTATCTTGTCCAAAAGCAGGAACGCCTCCTCCCAATGGGACAGTAACTCCAAGAGATGGCAATAGTACCACGTTAAATATGAGACTTAAGCTACAGGGTATACTAAAAAAACCAAGAAGATCTGATAAATTACAGATTAAGGTTGGTATCAAACCTATTATAGCGAACTCAAGGATAGAGTATTCAACAGGGATTTTTACATCCAATAATTATGGTATTTGGACTGGTACAGTTAAATTTAATAGGAGATCATCACAACACTTTATAAGTGAAAAGTTTGCGGTTTATGTAAAAGGTCCATATCATATTCAGAAAAAGATTTGTGATGTTAACCCGAAAGAAGGTCATGCTGGCGCATATCATTGTATGGCGTCTGATGGAAAGATTATGTTGAGAAAAGGCGTAAATAAACTCGACTTCTCTCAAATATCAATGTTGGTCGGAGATTTACCTCAGCAAGATGGTGTTGTGGACTCTTATGACATATCTTATGTGAGAAACAGTTTGGGCAAGAGAGACGCAAAGTCTTTAAGTGTGGCAGATGTTAATTTAGATGGGATAGTGGACACACAGGATTATGCACTTGTTCAAGCAGCATTGGCTATAAGGTATGACGATTTCTAATTATCAATTATTGTAAGTTAATCCAAAATCAAAGATGGAAAATAATACAGAGACTAACAAGAAAATAGGAATGTTTATAGTTATTCTTTTAGTTGCTTTTGGAGTTTTGTTGTTATTTATGTTTACAAAAGGACTTAAGGAAAAGAAGAGTTTAAATAAGGAGATGGAAACTACGAGAGTTATTACGCAAGAAAAAGAACCAACTCCAACGGAGGTTGATAGGTTAAAAAACACAAAAGGTCAAGGTTTATCAAGTATGAAAATTGACAAAGCAACATATACGACAAAGGATATTGTTTTCGTGACAGTAAACCTAGACTCTTTAAATAAAAACGTTGTAGGATTTGATTTAATAGTAAAATACGATCCTCAAAAGCTAGATTATATGAGAGCTGTGGTTTTAAACAATAGCTTTAATTTAATTTCAAGGAAAAATAAAGGGGAGTTAATTTTAACAGGCTTAAAGAAATTGAAGGCTAAGGATGCCACCGTGTTTAGTAATAGCGGTCTTGTAAAAGTTAGTTTTCAACCTAAAACAAAAGGTGAGACTAATGTCTCTGTAGTTTCTAAAATGGGTAAAGATATATCTCAGTTTGTTACCGATAAATCTGTTCCATATGCAATACAATCTAGTTCTGTTAGAATTAATATCAAATGATTCAAATGAAATGGAATTTTTTGAAATCAATATTTGTAATAGCATTCTTTGTTGTTTTGTTGTTAAAACTGCCAAAAGCAACTAATGCAGCTTATTTAAAGTTTGATAAAGATACTTTAGAGGTTAGTTCAGGTGAGACATTTACAGTTGATGTTATAGTCGATGCTGGTACTGATGCTATTGTCTCAACTGACGCTTATGTAAAATATGATCCAAGTGTGTTGAGCGTGGAGTCTATTAATGATGGTTCGTTTTTTGATACAGTAGTAAGTACTAAGAATAGTGATAATGTTTATATAGCAGGAATGTTGAGCGATGTTGGTGATTCTAAAACAGGCTCAGGAACAGTGGCAACAATAACATTCAAGGCCTTGAGCGATTCAGGTACAACTTTAAGCTATATATGTGATCCAAACTCTACTCCAACATCTAAGATTATTAAAAACGATACAAATGCAACAGATGTGATAGTGTGCTCTCAAAACAAAACATTAGCTATAAATTCATCTGGAGCTAACGCTAATACTACTGCCAATAACAGTCCAACTCCAACATCAAATACATTACCTAAGACAGGTTTCTTAGATAATCTGTTAAAATTATCTACAGGAGGATTAGTTTTACTATTTATAGGATTGATATCTAAAAAATGGGCAAATTAAAATTTAAAATTCCAATAAATAAAACGAAGATTGTACCTATTTTAATAGGGCTTTTTATTTCTGTAATAGCATTAGTTATGGTTTTTAGATTTGGACCAACCTTGTTTACCAGAGCGTCTGATTCAGCGCCTCGTGATGTCACCATAAATAACATTACTAATAACTCGGCTAAAATTAGTTGGACAACTGGTGCTAGTAATCAAGGTGTAGTTGAGTATGGAACATCACCAACCTCTCTAAATTTTTTTGCTCCTGAAACAGATAAAACAAAAAACCATAATGTTGATTTAACATTATTATCACCTAACACAACATATTATTTTCAAATCAGAATAGGGAATAAAAAATATGACAACGGTGGAGTTCCTTGGACCTTTACTACTCGATCGAATCAAGACACGCAAGAGCAAAAAGTTGGCGTTACTACAACACCGGCTGCTGGTGTAACCAAACAACCGCAAGGCACTCCAGTAAAAAGCAACACTTCGCCCACGCCAACTCCAACACCCATCTCTACAGTTATTATTCCACCTAAAAAAAGTCCGGCTCCACAAAGTAGTTCGTGCACTGAAACTGATTGTAGTAAGATAAAAGAAAAGTTAGGTCAAGGGTGCACAACACAAGATTATATTAAGTGTCTTAAAAATCAAGCAACAACTCCAACATCAACTCCATCCGGAACACTATAAAGTACTAATCTTCAAATTTCCTATATACAGTTAATAACGAATGAAGAATGAAGATAAAATTTCTAATTGACCTAATTAATCTAATTTCCCCGCCTGCAGAAGCTATCGCTTCAGCGATTGCTTGCGGGCAGATAAACAAGCTCCAAG
>JALWZV010000045.1 GCA_027002315.1 Candidatus Roizmanbacteria bacterium
TATTCGAAAAGTATAAACAAGAAATAGGACTTCATAACTAATTAACACAGAATTTCATAATTCTTATATCTCTTATCATCTCTGATAAGGAGGGATTTCGTTCGAAAACTGTTTTTTTAATTTTTGCAATAAGTTTTGAGATATCATCAGATTTGTTACCATAATTATGGTTTTTGTCCTTCATATAGGTTATAATTATAAAATGATAAAAAATAAACTGCAACAGGATCAAATAAAAGCATTGAAGCAGTCTGATAAACAGAGGTTGTCTGTTATTAGGTATATACTTTCTCAAGTTAAAAATGCAGAAATTAAGAAACAAAAAGAGTTACAAGATGAAGATGTTATTAATGTCTTGAGAAAACTTGCCAAGGAAGTATCAGATGTCATTGAGTTAGCGAGAAAATCAAACAGAAGTGAGTTGGTGGAGGAAAACGAAGAACAATTAAAGGTTATAAAATCTTACCTTCCTGCAGAGGCATCTGATGAAACTTTAAAGAAAGAAATAAAAAAAATAATTGCTCAAAACAAAGAGCTTTATGAAAGGAATGCAAATGCAGTTATGGGAAAATGTATTGGTAAACTGAAGAATAAGGCATCAACGCAGAGAATAACATTTATTTTTAAATCACTACAACAAGATGAGGCTGGTGTATAAACTAGTTTTAGGTATTATATTTATCTTCTTGATGATCTCTGCAATAATGCAGTATCTAGATTATAAAAATAAGCTACATTACTTGATTTTGTTTAAAACTCAAGTTAACGAAGAGAAAGAAAAAGCAATAAAATTAAGCACACAACTACATAGATTAAAGGATAAAAAATATCTGGAGAAGGTGATTAGAGAAAAGCTTAACTTATCCAAAAAAGGCGAGTTTATTCTTATCTTACCTTCCCCAACACCTGTTCCTTATAAGCCAACTCCAACATCTGTTCCTCATTGGAGACAGTGGATAGAGACCTTCCAGACCGGGATAGAATAGTTTATTTTTTACTCACCTTAATTTCTCCCTGACCTTCATCGATCACAACAACATCTCCTGTTTTTAGCTTATTTTCTATTAGTTGAAGCGCGATCTCATCAACAATAAACTCATTAATAACTCTTTTTAATGGTCTTGCTCCAAATACCTCATCAAACCCGATTTTTTTCAATAATTGTTTAGCTCTATCAGTTATCTCTATTTTCAGTCCTTGTTTTAATAATCTATTGGATAAATACTTAATCTGTATATCTATAATTTTATTCATCATCTCCGAGTTTAGTGAGTTGAATATAATAATAGAGTCAAGCCTGTTTATAAATTCAGGTTTAAAGAAACTGTGAACCGTCTCAATAATTTTTTTATCTCTATCTTTTTTATCTAACCTTTGCTTATAAATATTACTTCCGAGATTTGAGGTCATTATCAAGATTGTGTTTGTAAAATCCACAGTTCTTCCTTTACCGTCAGTAAGGCGGCCATCGTCTAGTATTTGTAGAAAAACGTTAAATACGCGCGGATGTGCTTTCTCAACCTCATCAAATAAAACAACAGAGTATGGCTTTCTTCTAACTGCTTCTGTAAGCTGACCACCTTCTTCATATCCAATATAGCCTGGAGGTGCTCCGATGAGACGTGCTACAGTGTGTGATTCTTGATACTCGCTCATATCAATCCTAATAAGAGCCTTTTCGTTATTAAATAAATAGTCAGCCAAGGCTTTCGCTGTTTCCGTTTTTCCTACACCAGTCGGACCTAAGAACAAGAACGATCCGATTGGTTTTCGCTCATCTGATAAACCAGCCCTTGATCTTCTGATTGCATTAGCTATTTTATGTAGAGCATGATCTTGTCCCACAACTCGTTCTTTTAGTTTATCTTCTAAATGGACAAGTTTTTCTGACTCTGTAGACAGGAGTTTGGTTACAGGTATTCCTGTCCAACGAGAGACCACTTTAGCTACGTCTTCCTCCGATACCTCTTCTTTTAAAAATCGTTCGTTTTCTGGTATTTTATTCCATTTTTCTGTTAGTTCTTTTAACTTTGTTTCCACCTGAGGGAGTTGTCCGTACTTAATTTGAGCGGCTTTATCTAATAAAGCCTCTCTTTCCGCTTTGTCTAGTTCTGCTTTTAATTTGTCTCTTTCGAGACGGTACTTTTGTATTTGTTTAATTATCTCTTTTTGCTCTTTCCATTTTTTTTCTAGGTCTGCAAATTTGTCCTCTAATTCTTTTTTCTCTTTTTCTAAACTTTGCTTTCTTGTTTCAAGACCCTTTTCTTTCTTTAATGCGGCTAGCTCTATAGTCAATTGAGTAATTTTCCTTTTAATTTGATCCAGTTCCGTGGGCATAGATTCTACCTCTATTTTTACACCAGCAGCTGCTTCATCAATCAAGTCTATGGCCTTATCCGGCAAAAATCTGTCTGTTATGTAACGAATCGAAAGGTCAACTGCTGCAATAAGTGCGTCGTCGGAGATCTTTATTCCATGATGTACCTCATATTTTTCTTTTATTCCTCTTAGTATTGCGACGGTATCTTCTTTAGATGGTTCATTTACGTACACCGGCTGAAATCTACGTTCAAGAGCAGGGTCTTTTTCTATGTATTTTCTATACTCATTTACTGTGGTTGCTCCAATTGCGTGTAGAACACCTCTTGCCAGGGCAGGTTTTAACATATTAGATGCATCCACCGCTCCCTCTGCATTTCCTGCTCCAACAATTGTGTGAAGCTCGTCTATAAAGATGAGATATTGTCCTTCTGACTTTTCTACTTCCTTTATAAATTGTTTTAATCTTTTCTCAAACTCGCCTCTATAAGAGGCACCTGCTAGTATTCCGGTTATATCTAAAGATAAAAGTTTTTTATTCTTTAATGTGTCGGGGACATCTCCTGAGACTATTCTTTGAGCCAGTCCTTCCACTATAGCTGTTTTTCCAACACCTGGATCGCCAAGTAGCACAGGGTTATTCTTGGTTCTTCTCGATAGGATTTGTATGACTCTTCTTACCTCCTCATCTCTTCCTATAATGGGATCAAGTTTTCCTTCTTTAGCCAACTTTGTTAAGTCCACAGAAAATCTTTCTATCGCGCTTTTGTTCTCTGTTGGTGGCTGATAATTCATCTGCATATTAGCAATCTACACTTATAACTGCTAACTATTATAGATGAGTTTTAAAAAAATATCAAGAAAGAATAAAAAAATAGTGAGTGAGGAATCATAAATAACGAATAACGATTAAAGATTAAAGAACGAAGAATACAATTGTATCTAGTATTTTGTATTTAGTATCTGGCATTTAACACGTCATCGCGAGCGAGCGATAAGCGAGCGTGGCGATCCCCGCCTACATGAAAATAAGACTGACTGTAATACTAAACACTATAACGGGGGAGATCACTTCGTCGCTCACCGAGTTAGACTCGGTTCACTCCTCGTGATGACGTGTTCCTGCACACTAAATACAAAATACAGTTATATTTATTTACCATCCATACAGTGGTCGTTGTCAGTTAAGTATGAGCAATATCTTCTAGAAGCAAGCTCAGTACTAGTTGATAAATATTTAGTTGTTGTGGATAATGGAGAGGTATGAAATTATTTAAGTTTTTAATCTCATTATTCTTTTTTGGATTGTTACTGACCTCGGCTCGTTATTCTTTTGCGTCCACAAACTCTAATTTTACTATATTTGTAGGACGAGGCTGTCCTCACTGTGCAAAAGTAGAGCAGTTTGTTAAGCAAAATAATATTAAGGTTAAGTTTAAAGAAGTTTATTTTAACAGCGTCAACAGAAAAGAGTTTTTGAGTCAGGTTGAGAAGTGCGGTTTAGATGTAACGAGAGCTGGTGTTCCAATGATGGTAGAAGAAGACAAATGTTACGTAGGAGACAAACCAATAATTACTTTTTTGCAGCAAAAATTGGATTCAAGAAAAGTACATAAAGAAAAGGTCCCAGCTCAAAATAAAAAACTTAGTAAAAATGAGAACGCTTTAACACTTCCATTGGTTATTGGAGCGGCCTCTGTAGATGCTATTAATCCGTGTGCTTTTGCTGTGCTAATAGTTTTAATGACAGCTGTTTTGTTGTCAAAAAAAAGACAGACGGCGTTGTTATCTGGAATAGCATTTTCTTTTGCAATATTTATCTCTTATTTTTTAATGGGACTAGGTATTTACAAAGCTTTATCTTTAGCGAAATTTTCAGACTGGTTTATAAAACTAATAGCGGTATTGTCGATAGTGATAGGTTTGTTAAACATTAAGGATTATGTAAACTATGGCGGTTTTGGGTTTAAGATGGAGGTTCCTGATAGTTGGAGACCCAAGTTAAGAAATTTAATAACATCAGTATCTTCACCTTACGCTGCTTTTGGAATTGGAATAATTGTGAGCTTATTCTTACTTCCTTGCACATCTGGTCCTTATGTGGTTATTTTAGGAATGCTTTCTCAGAAATCAGAGTTTTGGAGAGCAGTGATGTGGTTATTGTTATATAACTTTATATTTATCTTGCCGATGTTGATAATAACACTTGTTGTTTACAAAGGAATGAGTCCTTCTAGATTAGAAAAGGTGAGACAAAGCAGATTAAAGCTTTTACATCTAATTGCTGGTTTAATTATGATTGGGATGGGAGTAGTTATATTAGCAACCTCTATTTAAGGGGATCATAACCTCCTTTTGTTCCCGGCCTACATCTAATAATCCTTTTTGTTCCTAGAAATAAACCTTTTATTACTCCATGCTTTTCCACTGCTTGATAGGTATACTCTGAACAGGTGGGAATAAAACGGCAGTGATGTTTGGGTAAACCAAAAGATAATAATATTTGAGTTATAATTTTATCTGCACCCTGATATTTTTTTATTAAAAACAACACAACCTTTTTCATCTATGCTTTATTATAAATGATTGTTTTGTTGAAAATATGTTGTAGTTGTAAACTGCGAGGTTGTGTTTGGCAAAACAATATATAATATAACCGAATATGAAAATATCTGTGGTAACACTTTTTCCCAAAATGATTGAGTGTTTTTTAAATGAGAGTATTCTTAAACGTGCACAAAAACTCAATTTGGTTCAGTTCGAGTTGGTTAATTTACGAAAATTTGCGTTAGATGATTATGGAACTGTTGATGACAAGCCTTATGGAGGAGGACCAGGAATGGTTCTAAGAGTAGATGTTGTTAAGAAGGCTCTTGATTCCATTAAAGGTGATAGAGCTTATACGCTTTTGACGTCCGCTAAAGGAGCAAGGTTTACCCAGGAAAAGGCAAAAGAATATAGTAAGAAAAAAAATATAATAATAATAACAGGACACTATGAGGGAGTTGATGAAAGAGTTAGAGCATTTGTTGATGAAGAGGCTTCTTTAGGAGATTTTGTTTTAACAGGAGGAGAGATAGTGGCAGCTGCTATGATAGATGCCATTGTTCGATTAATTCCATCGGTTATCAACAAGGAATCGCTGAGTGAGGAAAGCTTTTTCTCTGTGAAAATAGATGAATTAATTGACATTGTTGGAGTGGACAGTGTTTTGAGTAAGTTAAAAAAACAAGGAGTAAAGAAGGTCAGGCTTTTAGAATATCCTCATTACACTCGTCCTGAGAAGTTTGCTAAGAAAAGAGCCCCCAAAGTTTTATTATCAGGCAACCACAAGGAGATAAGAAAGTGGAGGTTAAAAGAGGCGTATAAAAAAACATTGAATCAGAGAAGTGATTTGCTCTTAGGCTAAATATGAAAGATCTTAATAAAAAAAGTAAGGAAATAACAATAGATTATAGGTATGGTTTTTTTTTTTTTTTTTACTATAAGCATAGAGCTAAAAAAGGACTATGTGTTGCAGTTATAAAACAGATATTTCGAATAAAAAAAGAGCCGGACTGGGTTTTAGACTTTAGGCTTCGAGCTTTTGAGGTTTTTAATAAAAAACCATTACCAAGATGGGGTCCTGATCTTTCTGAGATAGATTTTAACGATATATATTACTACGTTAAACCAGCAGACAAGGTTGTTTCTTCATGGAATGAGTTACCTCCAGAGATTAAAGAGACATATGACAGAATTGGCGTTCCAGAAGCAGAGAGAGACTTTTTAGCAGGAGTATCTGCTCAGTATGACTCTGAGGTTGTTTATGAAAATTATGACAAAGAGTTGAAAAAAAAAGGCGTAATCTTTTGTGATATGGACACGGCTATTCAGAAATATCCCGATATTGTTCGCGAGTACCTGGGAAAGTTAGTTAGTATGCATGATAATAAGTTTGCAGCTTTGAACTCCGCTGTTTTTTCGGGAGGGTCTTTCATATTTCTACCAAAAGGAGTTAAGGTTGGAGTTCCTGTCCAGGCCTATTTTAGAATTAACTCTAGAAGTTTTGGGCAATTTGAGAGAACTCTTATCATAGCAGAGGACAGCTCATCACTGCATTATATAGAGGGATGCACTGCTCCCATATACAGAAGATGGTCTTTGCACGCGGCAGTTGTTGAGGTTTTTGTAAAAAGTAAAGCAAAGGTCAGATACACCACAGTACAAAACTGGAGCAAGAATATTTACAATTTAGCTACTAAAAGAGCGGATGTACGCAGGGATGCGGTAATGGAGTGGATTGATTGTAACATAGGCAGTAAGGTTAATATGAAATATCCCAGTGCTTATTTAAAAGAAGAGGGAGCTCGTGCGGAGATGCTGTCTATATCTTTTGCTGGGAAAAATCAAATTCAAGACGCTGGAGCTAAGATGATACATTTTGCCAAAAACACATCTTCTCGTATTGTGTCCAAGTCTATATCGAAGGATGGAGGAAAAAGTTCCTATAGAGGATTAGTACAAGTAATGCCCGAAGCAATAAACTCATCTGTGTATGTTACTTGTGATGCTCTTATTTTGGATAAAAACTCGAGCTCAAACACATATCCATACATTAGGATTAAAAACAGAAATAGTTCTGTTCGACATGAGGCAACGGTGGAACGTGTGGAAGAGGAGAAGCTTTTTTATTTTGAGACACGTGGAGTTAAGAGAGAAGATGCCGAGGGAATGTTAGCAAATGGGTTTATCGAACCCGTTGCTAAGGAGCTACCTTTGGAATATCTGATAGAACTGAATAGGTTAATAAATTTAGAGATGGAGGGAAGTGTAGGATGAGATTTATTTTTATTGATAATAACAAAAAAAAGAACACACTGACTTTTACAAAAAAAGGCGAGTATGTGGTACTTTTTTTGAATTATTCTGGTGAGGTTTATTTAGATTTTAGATCAGAAGGAGTTAAAACGCATATTTTTGGATTGTATATAGGGAAAAGTGATGACAACTTTAATCTTAAAACAACACAGCACCATAGAGTTAAAAATTCCTACTCTAACTTGTTAGTGAAAGGTGTGTTTAGTGATAACTCTAAATTTCTTTATGATGGTTTGATTAGAATTGAAAAAGGGGCGCAGCTTTCTCATGCATATCAAAAAAATCAAAACTTGATTTTATCAGATGATGTTTTTGTTGAGTCCAGGCCGTTTTTAGAGATTATGGCAAACAATGTTTTTTGTACTCACGGGTCTGTCACATTTGGCTTAAACAAAGAAGAGTTGTATTATCTTTACTCCCGTGGTCTAAATCGTGAGAGTTCTGAGAAATTGCTAAGCAATGGATTTATTAACGAGATATGTGAGAGGATAAAAGGACTCAAGATGAGCGAGAAGGATTATGCAGAAATTGTTGATAAAATAAGACTATATGCTAAATGCTGATCAGGTAAAAAAAGACTTCCCCGTTTTAAGAAATAATAAATCTCTTGTTTATCTCGACTCTACTGCTACAGCCTTAAAACCATATAGGGTTATTAAGAAAATAGATGAGTACTATAAAAAGTACTCAGCTAATGTTTTCAGAGGTATATACAGAATTTCAGAGAAGGCTACTAAAGAATTTGAGGACACAAGGTCTATAGTATCAAAATTTATAAATGCAGAACATGAGGAGATTATTTTCACAAGGAATACTACCGAGTCATTAAACTTAATAGCTTACTCTTTAGGTAGAGAGGTTGTTGGTAATGGAGATAATATCGTAACCTCGGTTATGGAGCATCACTCTAACTTTGTTCCATGGCAGATGTTGTGTTTTGAGAATGGGGCGTCTTTAAAGGTGCTAGACATAAATGAAAATGGATTGCTTCAGGCAGATCGAAAGGTATTAAACAAAGTAATTACGAGAAAGACCAAGATCTTTGCTTTAACATGTGCCTCTAATGTTTTGGGTACAATTAATCCAGTGAAGAGCATAATATCAGATGTTAGAAGGATAAACCCTAACACAATTATCGTGTTAGACTGCGCTCAGTACATTCCTCACTCAAAGATAGATGTGAAGGAGATTGGAGCGGACTTTATTGCCTTTTCTTCTCATAAAATGTTAGGACCAACAGGAGTAGGTGTTTTGTGGGGTAAGAAATCAATCTTAGAACATATGATGCCTTTTCAATTTGGAGGTGAGATGATTGAGCAGGTTTCTCTTCAGAAAACGACCTTTGCTAAACCTCCTTTTAAGTTTGAGGCAGGAACTCCTCATATCGCTGGAGTAATAGGTTTAAAGGAGGCGGTGTTATATCTGCAAGATGTAGGCTTTGATAAGATAAAAAAACATGAAGAAAAGATAGTTAAATACTTTTTTAAAAGAATACAGGAAGAGTTTGGTAATGATGTAAAAGTAGTTGGACCAAAGAACAGCGAGTTGAGATCTCCAATTTTTAGTTTTACTTTCTTAAATTTTCACCCTCATGATATTGCTCAAATTTTGGACGAAGAGAACATTGCTGTACGAGCTGGACATCATTGCGCAATGCCTTTGCATCAAAGATTATCTTTGATAGCAACAACAAGAGCGAGTTTTTATATCTATAACACAATTGAGGACGTTGAGAGTCTAATACAGGGATTAAAGAGAGTTAAGAAAGTTTTACGATAAATTATGTCAGACACAATATATAGAGAGATTATAATCGACCATTACAAAAATCCTCGTAATTTTGGTAAGATCAAAAATCCTGATTTTAAATCTGAAGTATCTAATCCGTTGTGTGGAGATAAGATAAAAATGTTCATTAATATCGAAGACGATAAGATAAGAGATATGAAGTTTATGGGATGCGGATGTGTAATCTCTATAGCAACAGCTTCCATATTAACAGAAAAACTAAAAGCGATGAAGGCTTCTGAGATTTTGAGAATGTCTAATGATGATGCGTTATCTATGTTGGAAATAAAACTGAGCCCCAACAGACAAAAGTGTGCTCTTTTAGGATTTTGGGCAATCAAAAAAGCTATTAGTGGTAGTCACGGTGTAAAGAAATAAAGCTCTTGTCATTATTTTGTAGTTTTGCTATATTTTCATCTGTCATGATTAGGTTTAACTCTGTGTCAAAACGGTTTGGCAATGTATTAGCTGTTAACAGGGTTTCGTTTACTGCAAAGAAAGGGGAAATCATAGGCTTTTTAGGACCCAATGGAGCTGGAAAGACCACCACAATGAGATTAATTTTAGGAATATTGTCTCCTACTGAAGGTGAGATAAATGTGGAGGGTTTGTCTCCGACGGAGAGTAGAATAAGCGTTGTTAAGAGGATAGGATACTTACCTGAAAACAATCCTCTTTATAAAAATATGTCCGTTAGTGAGTATCTAAAATTTATTGCTGATGTTAAAAAAGATAACAACTGGAAAGAGGTAGTTGAGAGTGTTGGCTTAAACGAAAAGATTAACACGCAGATAGGTAAATTATCACGTGGGTATAAACAAAGAGTTGGTTTAGCTGCAGCATTAATATCTAACCCTCAAATATTAATTTTAGATGAACCAACCTCTGGACTAGATCCGTTAGAACAAGATAAAATTAAGTCTTTGATTAAAAAGATCGGAAAAAACAAAACAATAATTTTTTCTACTCATATATTATCTGAGGCTGAGGACGTTGTAAATAGAGTAATTATAATTAACGAAGGTAAGATTATGTATGATGGTAGTAAGCCTAAAAGAAAAGGTGGTTTAGACAAGCTGTTTAGAAAAGTTATCAAAGGGGAATAAAATGTTAGCTCTATATAAAAAAGATCTTGGAAGATATTTAAATAACTTAACTGGGTATTTAAGCATAGGTTTATTTTCAATGATTATAAGCTTTCTTTTTGTAAAGGATATATTTATTGTGGGATCAGTATCTTTAATCCCTTTATTTGATTTATTAGTTTGGGGTCTTGCCGTTTTTACTCCCGTATTATCAATGAGCTCTTTTTCGGATGAGAAAAAAGATAACACATTGGAGGTTTTATTATCGTTACCTGTCTCAGAAGCTCAGATTGTTGCCTCAAAAGTATTGAGTATCTTTACATTACTAATTATCACTCTATTTTTAACTCTTTCTTTACCTATCTCCATCTCATTCTTAACACATGATGTTTACATTCCAGAGGTTTTGGTTGGTTATCTTGGAGTTATCTTAGCAGGGTTGGCATTTGTTTCGGTATCTGTTTTTATATCATCGATAACAGAAAATAGAGTTTTAAGTTTTATTGCTTCGTTGGTAATTTTAATGTCTTTGTTACTCATGGGGAGTGATTTTTTTGCCTCTTTTGCTCCTAGATCTTTACAAGGCGTTTTAAATAGCATAAGTCCTGTTTATTATTACAGAATGTTTAGTAGGGGCGTAATAGAGTTAAAAGCAGTGTTGTACTTTATAGCTATGACAGTTGTTTTTATTTTTATGACAGTTGTTGAGTTAGAAAAAAGAAATTAATTTAGTTATAAAAATGAAAAAGAGATTTTATTTAGAAGGATTAAAAAGGAACACAATATTTATTTTAGCGGTATTACTATTTGTAATTTTTAGTTTTATTATCTCCGATATACAGTTAAAACTAGATCTGTCTAAAGGAAGAGCTTATACATTGTCAAGATCTTCCAAGAAGATAATCTCAAAGCTTGATGATATTGTGTTAATCAAGTTTTTTGCCTCATCTAATTTGCCACCACAACTTTCTCCTGTTAAAAGAGAGGTCTATGATTTATTGAAAGAATATGCAAACTCGTCTAAGAACATAACTGTTGAGATGTTAAGTCCGGACAAAGATGAAAGAGCAAAAAAAGATGTTCAGGATTTTGGCATTCCCGAACTACAGTTTTCTCAGTTAGAACGTAATAAATACGCCGTATCATCTGGTTACTTTGGTATAGGGATAACTTACAACGGGAAAAAGGAGGTTATTCCTAAAGTTACCGATATCTCTAATCTAGAGTACAACATCACATCTTTAATTTATAAGATGAGCAGGAAACAAACAAACAAGGTTTACTCTGTTGGAATAGCTTCCTCAAATCCTTTTAATATGTCCTCTGATGAGTTTGCTACCTTTAAAGAAGTTGTTAGGAAGCAATTTGAGTACAAAAATATAGATATTAAAAATAACAAACTTGATGATCTTGAAAAGGCGGCTGTTTTGGTAGTTGTGGATGACAGAAAGACTAATTTCTCCAAAGAGGATGTTTCTAAAATAAATAGTTATATTAATCAGGGTGGAAACGTACTTTTCTTTGTAGATGGAATATGGGTTGAGGATGATATGAGTACGAGAGAGGCTAATCATGGCTTCTTCAAACTCTTGAAAGATTATGGTTTAGATTTAAACAAAAACCTTGTTTTATCCACCTCAGCTGAGCTTGTGAGTTTTGGAAGTAAGTATGTTCAATTCTTATCTCCCTATCCTTTTTGGGTTCGAGCTTTTTCTTTTAGCAAAGAAGAACCATTTTTTAATAACACCACAGTTTTGAGTTATCCATGGGCTTCTTCCATAGATTTAGTTCAAAAGAAGGGAATTAAGGTTAGTTTTTTGGTCAAGACCTCTAACAAGTCTTGGACTCGAACAGGTAAGATTAGTTTAGATCCCAAGGCTATATCTTTACCATCTCAAGATTCTCTTAAAAGTTTCATAATTTCTGCTGTTGCTCAGAAGGGAAGATCAAGTGTTGTGTTAATTCCATCCTCAAGATTTTTGATGAATAAATTTTTAACTAGACGGACCTCTAATTTGAACTTTATTTTAAACATAATTGATAATTTAGCATCGGAAGGTCTTTTATCTGGAATAAGATCAAGAGATGTTGAGTTTTATCCTTTACCTGACATTAGTGACGTGCAGAAAGATATGTTTAGGTATGGTAATATTTTTGTGCCAACATTAGTTCTTATCATTTTTGGTGGCTTTATTTACGTAAGAAGAAAGAAAATCTCTTAATGCCATTCGCATAGTTTTAAAAGCTATTTTATCAAACGGTATGGCTTTAGATTTAAAAAGCTTAGCCTCTAGTATGTCATCGCCGATTTTAATCTTAGGCAAAATATTGTTTTTTGTAATTGTGTAGAAAACTGCACAGATTGTTGGGAAATTTACACCTTTATATGAATATGTGTCAGCGTAGGATTTAAAGTATTTAATATTCTCGATTTTTACTCCTAACTCTTCTTTAATCTCTCTAATCGTGGATTCTTCGAGTGTTTCATTTATCTCAATAAAACCTCCTGGTAAATCCCAAAAACCCTTCTTAGGCTCAAATTTTCTTTTAACAAGTAATACATCGCTATTAGTATTTATAATAATTAATGCATTAGATGGTTTAGGATTTTGATAAAAGTGAAATTCGCACTGAGTGCACACGAACAAAGTTTTTGTTTTTTTTGCAAGAGAGCCTCCGCATTTAGGACAAAATTTAAACATAGTTATTGTCATTATATACAACTTTAAATCCCAATACATTCATATAATTTCTTAAGTACGATGTAAGATTATACCCATGGACTCCATAACACCCGCTCTCACCCAATCATGAGGACAGACTGTTATCTTGGCTCCTTGCTCACCAGTTGTAAAGACAACAGTAAAGTTAAAATCTTTCCCTTCATATCCATTAATCAAACCTTGTTCTATAGCAGACATAATGCCCCAGATAGTTCGGCCATGTTGTAAAAGAGTTTTTTTAAGATCTAAATTAGGTATTTTTATTTCCAAACCAAAGGGGTAACCCTGCGTTTCTGCTGTAGGAGTTTTCCAACTAACACTCCATTGTGGTGGCAATTCGCTTTCAACAACATCTTTTATTCCTATGTTTTGCCAATGTTGTATGGACTCAAGATCAAAACCCATAAGAGAGATTAAGTGTTCTATTCCACCATTAGCGGTAATGCCTTGTTTATTTAATCCCATCTCTTTTCTTATTTTTTCGTATAAGCCAGGATCGGTAAAGTCAATATCTGTCAGATCTTGTGCTATTTCTGACAAGTGTAGTATGTGTGCGTGTATAGTTCCTATTTCTTGTAGAAACCTCTTTCCTGTAGCTGGTTTAACAGACGAGAAGTTGGGGACAAGTGGCTCTCCTTGTGAGGAAAGCAAGAAGAGTACTTGATGATTATCTCCAGGCAGATAAGGATGAAGAGGTGGAACATGGAAAATATGATAGTGTCTCCCAAAGGAACAACCTTAGTTGCCTCACTCACTATAAATTCAAGATTTAGTCTATGATGGTTTCTCAATCTTTGTTTTAACTCTCTTAAAGATGAGGAAGTAGTATTCTCTTGTCGTTTAAACGCAGGAACAGTTAAGAAATGTGGTGAAAGAAGCATGTTCGATACCTCTGGTAGTGAGACTGTGCCAACAGCCATATGTGAGAATGATAGTACTTTTTACCAGGAAAGCAAGAGTTTTTTCTTATGTTATAATCTCTCTATGGTAAGAACACGTATAGCACCTTCTCCTACAGGACAAGATTTGCACATAGGAAACCTTTACACAGCTCTTATCAACTGGGTTTGGGCGAGAAAAAATAAGGGGCAGTTCATTGTCAGGATAGAGGATACAGATAGGAAAAGATATGTTGAGGGAGCAGAAAAAAGAATTTTACAAACTTTAAAAAATTATGGATTAGATTATGATGAGTCTGTTGATAAAGGAGGAGAATATGGACCCTATAGACAGTCTGAACGTTTAGATGTTTACAAGAAATATATTGATAAATTAATTAGTCAAGGAAAAGCTTACTATTGTTTTTGTTCTCCTGAAAGATTAACAAAATTAAGAGAGGAACAAAGAAAGCAAGGTAAGATGCCACGTTATGATAAATACTGTCTTCACCACTTTTCAAAAGAAGAGGCAAGAAGGAAGGTTGAAAGAGGAGAGTCCTATGTTGTTAGATTAAATGTTCCAGAAAATAAAGAAATATCTTTTAATGATATGATTCGTGGAAGAATTACTATCAACACAAACGCAATAGATGATCAGGTTTTAGTAAAATCTGACGGTTATCCAACATATCAGCTGGCTGTGGTTATAGATGACCACTTGATGAAAATTAGTCACGTAATAAGAGCAGAAGAATGGATATCCTCGACACCAAAACAGGTTTTATTGTATGAAGCTCTTGGATGGAAATTACCGACCTATGCCCATGTTCCTATTTTAAGGAATCCCGATAAAAGTAAACTTTCAAAAAGAAAGAATCCTGTTTGGGCGTCTTGGTACTTAAGTGAAGGATATCTTCCGGAAGCTGTTTTAAACTACTTAGCTTTGATGGGATGGGCTCACCCAGAGGAAAAAGAGATATTCTCACTCACAGAATTTATAGATGTTTTTAACCTAAAAGATATAAAACCAGTAGGCCCTGTGTTTGACATAGTAAAGTTAACATGGATGAATGGTGAGTATATCAGAAGGATGAAGGATGAAGTTTTAAGCAAAAAACTCTTTGATTTTTTTAAGGGGAAGTATTCGCTAAACTTAATTAGACAATCAGTTCCGTTGGTCAAAACACGTATAAAAACGCTCAAAGAATATGATAAGTTTTGTTCATTTTTTCTTAAAGCTCCTCAGAGTTATGAGAAAGACCTTTCGCACTCTTTAGACATATTAAGAAAAGTTAAGGCAAAACTAGAGCTTGTAGGAACTTGGAAGGCTGATAAAATAACTAACGAAGTAGTGTCCATTGCTCGAGAAGAAAAAATTGGGGTCGGAAAAGTTTTTATGACATTAAGGGTTTCTATAACAGGGAAAAAAATAACTCCTCCAATCTCTGAGTCGATGGAGATTTTAGGCAAAGATGAGTCATTGAGACGTATTGATGACGCGTTAAAGTTCTATCAAGCGTAGATCTCTTGCCAATGAGAGTTGGTTTTTACAGTTAAGTCTAAATAAACTTTTTTTCCTGTAGCAAGCGCTATCTCTTTTCTAGCATAGCTGCCAATTTCCTTAATCTTCCTAGCGTTCTTACCAATTAACATTTTCTTGTAGCGATTATCTGTTGTTAGTATCTCTGCTCTTATATATAAGACTCCATTATCTCTTTCTTTCATCTCATGAACAACAACTGTTGTGGTGTAAGGAATTTCTTCACCCATCATTAAAAAAATTTTTTCTCTGATTAACTCGGAGATAAATATATTACTATCAACATTTAAAGCAGGAAAGGGGAGATTGTTAGGAATATGAATTTTTTGTTTTTTCTTTTCAGGTAAAAGTTCGAAGATCTTGTCAAGCAGTGGTTTAATGTGTTTTCTCTTCAAACCAGAAACGCGATAAACGTGTTGAAACTCATCCTCTAAGAATTTGTACTGTGCAATGTATTTCGGTTCCTTGTCTGCTTTGGTCACAACTAATATTTTCGGCTTGTTTATTTTTCGAACTATACCTAAAACCTTAGCTTCCTCAAAATCTCTCTTGCGAGTTGGATCGATTAAGTAGAGTACAATATCAGTCTCATCCGTAATGGCGTTATAGGCTTGTTTATTTATTCTTTTTGCAAGAGTATCCTTGACCTTGTTAAAAATTCCAGGTGTGTCCGTAAAGATAATTGCCCCCCTTTTTTCTTTATAGATGGCTTGTATTGGAAAACGTGTAGTTTGAGGTTTTGGTGAGGTAATCGCAACTTTCTGTCCAATAATGTTGTTAACCAGAGTAGATTTTCCCACATTTGGTCTACCTATAAGCAATACTGTTCCTTGTTTCATAATTTATCGAATTATACAACAATTACTTTCTTAAAAGTTACTGTTTTAATCCTTGTTTTTATTAGGTTCGTGTTTTGTGGTAACGGCCTCTAGTTGTTTTTTACTGTCTTGTTTAATATGTATAAGGTACTCTGTCTTTCCTCCACGATGACTATAATCGCTGAAGATTATATCGTAAGCAATAGTTTTATCGAGACGAAACATAACCCTTTCAGGTGATCTGCCTTTCATACTCATACTTACTCGTTTGCTTTCAATACCTTCTGTAGTCTTTGGTTTTATCTCGAAACAAAATCGACCAATTTGATAAGGCTCTTTACTTTCATGCTCATGTATAAGATAGGTGCCTGTTGGCCGAGTTTCGTTTGCAACATGAACCTCTCCATCTTCAACTATAAGTTTTTGAGTGGAGGAAACTTCTTCTCTTCTAATCCAATTTTTAGGTAATTTTCTATCATTAAATCTAACCTTTATTACTCCATCATTATCTATGAAAAATCCAAATAGTTGTTTATTTACTAGCTTAAACATTGTCGTTAATGACTCCTCTTCTAATAATGAGAGTTTGTCTTGATTTGCTTGCAAGTATTGTATTATGCTCCGCTGAATTATAATTGCTGTATTAAGAAAAATATCTTTTTCTTTTACTCCAACTCCAAGTTTCAACTCAGAGCTTCCTACAAGCCGAGTTAAGTAAACAACTTGAGGATAAGTTAGACCTGAGAATATATCAATGTAATCAAAATGAGTTCTTTTGCCGGTAGCAGTTGAGGTTGGGCTGGTCACATTGAATCTAGATCTAAGTCCTGGTAAGAAAAATAAAATGACAGGATTGTTTAATCTTTTAGCTAATTGCTCTAAATCTTCATCTTTAAAGTTTGCGTGTTGGGATAAGTATCTCGCCCAAGAGTCTTCCATTTTTAGCAATGTTAGTGCCTCTTTAGGGTTGGATGAGTTTATTTGTGGCGTCTCACAGTGAGGACAGTCGTGTATAGACATAATATAAATAATTATAAGCAAGATTGTTTAAATTTCACTGCCTCTTCTTAAAGTGTTAAAATATGCTTTGTGTGTTTGACTTGAGATGGAGTTACTATAGTCTTAGCAAAGGAAGGGAAGACAAGCCTTAACGAATGAAGAATAATGATTGAAGAATGAAGAACACAACTGTATCTAGTATCTTGTATTTTGTATTTAGCACACCATCGCAAGTTTTCTTGCACAGACAGAAGGTAGGGGTCGATTTTGTGTTGACCCGTCAATCAACCAATGTGTCAATCTATCAATCAAAGAGGTTAATTAATAGGTTTTATATCGCGTCATTGCGAGGAGTGAACGGAGAGAGCGACGAAGCAATCCCCGACTAATGAGAGTAAGATTAATCTTTACCAGATTTAACCTAATGAAAATTAAAAATTAAAAATGTAAAATTATCCCAAAAACGGGACAGGCAGTTTAAAAT
>JALWZV010000046.1 GCA_027002315.1 Candidatus Roizmanbacteria bacterium
GTTTAAAGATTAATAAAAAAGGTATTAAAAAGATGCTTATTGCTGATAAAAAAGTCTTTAGTTGATATATCTCATTTTTTTTAGAACTTAAATATCCTGCAAAAAATAAAAAAAAGAAAGGTTTAAAAAATTCTGAGGGTTGAAAGCTTATAAAGTAAATATCTATCCATCTTTTTGCTCCTTTTACCGTTATCCCAATAACATAATTTAAAATTAACAAGATTATAAAAAACCAAAAAAGAATGTTTTTGTTTTTTTTAAAAGAACTGAACTTCAATTTGGCCGCTCCAATATAAAGAAGAACTCCTATTAAGACAAAGAAAAACTGTCTTACAAAGATTTCGGACTTAATTCCAAAAAGATTTACCAATCCAAACAATGATAAAAGTAGGCTGAGTAAAAAAATTATATCCATGATTAATTAACTTTATCCACTCTAAAATCCTGACCAAAAATTATCTCTTTTGCCAAAACCTTTCTTTTTATTTCATCTGAAAAATCTTTGAACTTACTGGGAACAAACAACACAATTGCATCCTTTGGATTCAACCCCATCTTCTTTCTCTCAAACTGAATCTTTCTTAACAAGTCTCTTAACTCTCCCTCTTTTTTTAGTTCTTCTGTTACCTTGACATCATACTTAACATCTATATCACTACTTTTATCTGATAATACCAACTCTAGATTTTTAATATTTAATTCTCCTTTGATTAACTCTAAAAACTCATCAAGTTTATTAACCAAATTTGAGTCACTTTTGGTCAAAGATACCTTCGCTGACGACAATGGCTGTCTCATCTTTATCTTTAACTCTTTCCTAATCCTTCTTCCTACCTCAACAATTTCTTTAACTTTATCCATCTTAAAGATTAAGGTTTCATTAATATCTCCAACCTTTGGCCACTGCTCAAGATGTACTGATAAATTTCCAGTCATATTTCTATACATCTCATCCGTTATAAAAGGTAAAAAAGGCGAAAGTACTATTGATAGATTTACTAAAACATAGTACATAATCCCATAAAAACTTTGCTTATCTTTTTTGTTTTTAGAGTTAACCCACAATCTATTTCTACTACGCCTTATATACCATGTAGAGAGATTAGAAACAAACCCCTCAAGTTCCTTGGTTGCAGATCGAGTATCAAATTTCTTCAGACTCGACTCAACACTTTTCACCGTTTTGTAAAAATAAGATAGTATCCATAAGTCTAAAACATTTGTTGCATCTGGATTTTTCCTATAATCCAAACCTGCAACATACTCACCCATCTCATCTAACAAAACATAATCAATAAAATATTTATAAGAGTTCCACAAAATTAGATAAAATTGTCTTCTCACCTCATCAGCTTTTTTATAACCAAACAACATATTGTCCGATGGATTCTGCTTAGAGTACATCCAGCGCATTACATCCACACCAATTTTGTCTGCCCCCTCCTCAAACTCGATAGCATTTCCCCAACTCTTATGCATTGGTCTACCTGTTTCGTCTAATAAAGTACCGAAGCCTAAAACGGTTTTAAAAGGATTGGTTTTCTCTAACACAGTAGACATTGCTATAAGAGCATAGAACCAGTTTTTAAACTGACCTGGGAAAGACTCTGTTATAAAATCAAAGGGAAACCACTCTTTGAAATACTTTTTGTTCTCTAAATAACTTAGCTTCTTAGTTTCTGGGTCCTTCAACGTAGAAAAAGACACAATGCCAGCATCTAACCACGGATTTCCTACATCATTAACTCTTTTCATTACTCCACCGCATTTATTACATTTTATCTTTACATCATCAATCCATGGTTTATGGGGACTATGACCATTAAACTGAGACCAACCCTCAACTGCACGTTCTTTTAACTCCTCCTTGCTACCAATTACCTCAAACGTCCCACATTTTTTACACTCATAAATAGGTAAAGAAAGACCCCAATATCTATTCTTTTTACTAATTAGCCAGTCATGCATGTTTTTTAACCAGTCAATCTCCCTATCTAACCCAAACTTAGGCATCCATGTTATCTTTTTCGCAACATCAATCATCCTCTCTCTTAATGTACGTGGATCCTTCTTTCCATCAAGTTTTGATTTCTTATCCATCGCAATATACCATTCATCAGCAACCTTCCACACCAGCTCAGTTTTACATCTCCAGCATGCAGGATACCTGTGTCTGTATTTTTCTATCTTGAACAAAAACTTTTTATTCTCACTTAAATAATCCAAAATTATCTCTGGGTGCTTCTTAGCATTCTTCCCTGTTAAAAAATCAAGACCTTTTAAATAATAAGCCTCGTCATCAATAACCTCGAGAACCGGAAGTTTGTAATTTTTTCCAATTTTAAAATCTTCTTCTCCCGCTCCTGTTGCCATATGTACAATTCCAGTCCCTTCCTCTACACTTATAGGGAGAATCTTGTCATCAGTGGCATAAACCCTGTGAACCACACCTTTGTACTCGTCAATCATTCTCTTAACTAAATCAAGGTTATCAAAAGGAGCTGTATACTCTAAACCAACTAGTTTTGCACCCTTCACTGTCTTGATTACTTTGTATTCATAATTACTTAAGACTCTTTTAACTGCATCCTCAGCTAACCATATTTTTACTCCTTCAACCTCAACAAGCGAGTACTTTATAGATTTATCAACCACAACCGCAACGTTTGCAGGAATAGTCCATGGAGTAGTTGTCCAAACTAACAAACTTTCTTCTTTACCCCTGAGCGGAAACATCATATAAACAGATTTATGGACAACTTCTTTATAATCCTCTGTCAACATCTCGTGTTGAGAAATGGCAGTCTGACAACGAGGACACCAAGGAACAACATCTCGTCCCTTATAAATCCAACCATGCTTATGACACTGTTTTAAAAAGTGCCAGATCATATAGTTGTTATCATCACTCATTGTGAAATAAGAGTTGTCCCAATCCATGAAGTAACCTAATCTTTTAGATTGTTGTGTTTGTATCCCGGAATACTTTTTAACTCTTGCTTTACACAAGCCAACAAACTTATCTATTGAGGCTTTTTTATCATTAGGTACCAATTTCTCTATCTCTTTTTTATTCTTAAGACCGAGCTCTTTTTCCACCTCTACCTCAACCCACAGACCTTGACAATCAAAACCGTTCTGAAATCTCTGCTTATATCCAAGAAGATTATAAAAACGCTGCCATAGGTCTTTATAAGTTCTTCCCCAAGCATGATGAACACCCATTGGATTATTAGCAGTTATAGGACCATCCAAAAACCTGAATCTTTTGTTAGAGTTGTTGTTTTTCTTTAGGTATTTATCAACCACACCTTTTTCGTACCAAAATTTAAACAGCTCTTTTTCCATCTTTACAAAATCTTTTTGTCTTTCAGGTGAGCGCAAGATGTTTTTTTTGTTTTTTTTCATATCAAAGTTTGAAATAACACTATGATTTTAACAAATAGATATTGCTTCCTCTACTGCTTTTTTTTCATCCCAAGGATACTCTTTCCTTCCCCGAGCTAAACTTTTTTCGTGCGATTTTCCAGTAATTACAACTATATCTCCTTTCCTTACTACACAAATGGCCTTATTAATAGCTAAATTTCGTCTCAATATATATGTGTATCTTTTTGGTGTGTTGCCAAATTTTTCTTCGTTAACAAACCTAAACCCTCTCTTCTTAAAACCAACAGCTATCTCATCAGCTATCTTAACTGGATTCTCCGTTCTGTAATCCTCCTCTGTAATAATAGCCAGATCGCAAAATCTTGCAGACACCTCTCCCATTTTTTCTCGTTTTAATCTGTCTCTTAACCCAGCTGATCCAAAAACATGAATAAGACGACCTTCCTTCTTTTCTCTCAAGTAGCTTAAAACATTTAACAAACCATTTATCGTGTGAGCAAAATCTATATAAACCTTAAATTTATTATCATAAACAAGCTCCAATCTTCCAGCTGGCAACTTAAATGTTTTAAGTGATGCTAATATCTTATCCTCAGATAAACCTAATTCTTTAGCGACAGAAAAGGCTGCTAAATAATTATATTTATTAAATCTTGGAAGTTCTGTTTTTAGCTTTTTAGACAAATCGAGTTTATATTTACATCCCTCTCTCTCCAGACTGTATCCAATTAGATTATTTCTCAAGAGTCTTCTTGCTAATTTATAAGAACCGTCATCACAGTTTACCAAAGCTTTTTTTGAGCTTTTTAGCAATCTTAACTTAACACGAGTGTAATAATCCAGATTAGAAAAATAATCATACCCTCCCTTACTCTTTAGATGCTCAGGTGTTACATTTGTCAAGACAGATATATCATATCTAACGCCCCAAACTCTGTTTTGATTTATTCCGTGTGCGGTTGTTTCCAAAACAAAATACTCGTCACCATTGTCCACAGCTTGACGTAAAAGTTTTTGCACCTTAAAACTAGAAGGGGTTGTTACATGCAAACCAGTAGGATACTTTTTGTTACCAACAACAGCATAAACAGTTGAGATTAATGACACTTTTTTATTATTGTTTTTCAGAATATGATAAATAAGATGAGAGGTTGTTGTCTTACCATCGGTTCCGGTTACACCAATGACCTTAATTTTACGTGAAGGAAAACCGTAGTAAATATTTGCGCCTATGGCTTGTATCAAATGCCAAAAATTTTTAATCCTCCTTGTTAACATTAGAAGCATAGGAGCATATTATCTCATAAAAAACAATCCTCGGTCAAGACACAACCATCATCCATCACGTCATTGCGAGCCTGCCTGCGCAGGCAGGGAACGAACGGAGAAAGCGACGTTGCAATCCCCGCCGTTATGGTTCTTAATCTGTCATCACAACAAACACCGTCATTGCGAGGAACGTAGCCACGCTAAGCGTGGCGTAGTGACGAAGCAATCTCCGCCGTTACGATTCTTAACATAATTCATGAAGAACTAAACAAAAGCCAGTCTTGCTCTCATATAGGCGGAGATCGCTTCGTCAGTCGCTAACACTCCTTCCTCGCGATGACGTGAAAGAGTGGTCATTGCGATCCCGATGTAATCGGGAGAAGCAATCTCCGCCACTATGATACTTAGCACAAACACCAGTAGCAGTCCTGTTCTCATTAAGGCGGAGATCGCCACGCTCTCCCGACGAGTCGGGATCGCTCGCGATGACGTGAGAGAGTAATTTCTAATTTTTAATTTTTCATTTTGCATTTTCTGTAAGTTTGGAACATTGGAAATTGGAG
>JALWZV010000047.1 GCA_027002315.1 Candidatus Roizmanbacteria bacterium
AATGGGACTCTCTCAAATTAAGCAATTTGAAGGGCTTAAAGCTGAAGAATTAGCTGAAATTGGAATAACACTCAAACAAGCAGAAAGTGTAATTAAGGCGGTTAAAAAATATTTAAACTAAATTTTATCTTTTATGACGTCTCATTTTCTTATGCTCTTTTTTAAGAATAGATGGTTTTTTATAGAACATTCTGTCTTTTATTTTTTCCATAATATTCTCTTCGAGAAACATTTTTGAGAATCTTCTGAACAGACTGTCTTTTGTTTCGCCTTTTTTTTTGTTTACAACTACCATATTAACACCTCCTTACATTTTTAAATTTAATTGAGATGAGATTATTTATTATACTGAAATTTTTATCAAAGTTTAAGTAGTTTTTAAAGATGATTTAATAATCTCGATTACTTTCTGAAGAGAGAGTGGTGTTGGTTTTAGCGTTGGGTTTTTAGAAGAACCATTAAGCAACATTTTTTTAGATACATGTAGAAACCAGGTTCCGACATTGTCTATCTTAATTAGATTATTGTAGATGGGGGTTAGATCAACCTTATTAAGAGGATGGGCTTTTATACGAACATGTTTTTTAACAGGGTCTTTTCTTACTACGATATCAAATCCTTGCTTAAGAGCAAGCTTTATAGTCTCCTCGTTTCTACATGACATAGCAAGACATCTAAATTTTCCTGCTTTAAAGACATACCCTTTTTTTATTTCCCTTTCTGCATTTATCTTGTTTTTGATTATTTGCAAGATTGACTCTAGGCATGGAAATATATGTTCGATAATCTTTAAATCTGTCCTCATCTGCGATTTTAGCCCTTCTAAAATTTGAGAAAGCATAAAGTCGTACCTATCTGCAGTTGGATCAGGATAGCTTGATTCTCTAAAATGATCTATATCATTAACCACATTAACAAGGCGCTCTAGAGCTTCCTCATCTTTGCTTTTTAGCAATTTATGTTTCTGTAAATACATAAACACCCTTAATGCAGCACAAGTGTTATCGTTTGTTTGATGGTGATCAAATTTTCCATGACCTGTATCAACGTACACAACATCTTTGTTTGAGTCGGGAAGTATGTTTTGAAAATTGGTTTGAGCAGGCACAAACTTAATCTCTGCGTTTTCAAACCCAGGTAGAAATCTTTTGACTAACCATGTGGAGGTTATTGCATCTAGATCGACTGATCTATGAGTAACAATTAGTTTCATTCTTTGTACTCCTGCTTAATTTTGTTTAAAATCTCGCTTCTACTGTAAAGTTTGCTTTTTTGTTCTGTTCTGAGTTTCAGTTCGACTTTATCCCCTGTTCTTTTAGACATGACCAATCTTAAAGGTATTCCGATTAAATCCGAGTCATAAAATTTTTTCCCTGCCTGGATTTTTCTATCGTCGTAAAGAACAGAAAAGCCATTTTTGTTTAAAGTTTCATATAGCTTGTCTGCTTGACGTATAACATTGCTGTCTTGTGTATCTAAGGCTATTAAATGAATATTATATGGAGAGATTGATTTTGGCCAAATAATACCTCTCTCGTCGTGATGAATCTCAACAACCGTTCCCATAAGTCTTCCTATCCCTATACCATAACTACCCATGATTACATATTCTTTTTCTCCTTTTTCATTGATAAAATACAGGTCTAATGCCTTTGAGTAACGAGTTCCAAGCTTAAAAATATTACCCACCTCTATTGATTTTAATTTTTTTAGCTTGTCGTTATTCATCTTTAGTTCTTTAGCTATATCTGGGGTGTAAATCTCATCGTTAAGAGCTATCTTTAACTTTTCGTCTAAATATATTGTGTCTTCTCCTGATGGGCAAATTGTTTGAAACTCGTGACTATATTGAGTAAATGCTCCTCCGCTTGCAAATGTAAAATATGTTTTATTTCCTATACCTACATCATCAAATATTTTGAAATATGCAACCTTTACCTTCTCATAGAATTGATTCAAATCCTTTTCAGTACGATTAAATGAGTATAAGTCCTTCATCATAAACTCTCTTCCTCTTAGTATTCCACTTTTAGATCTCAACTCGTTTCTGAACTTTCTTTGGAATTGATATATATAGATAGGTAAGTCGGTGTATGAGTTTAGGTTTTCCTTAACTAATTTTGTCATTGGTTCTTCATGACTCCATGCTAAACCGATAACTTTTTCATTAAATAATTTTGTTTTAAACCAGATATTAACATCACTATCTTCCCATCTGTGAGTTTTTGTCCAATAATTTGGTGATTGTAAGGATGACATAATTAGCTCTTGTCCACCAATCTCATTCATATGCTTTCTTATTATTGCTACAATTTTATTAATCACATTTAGTCCGAGTGGAAGATAATCATACACACCAGCAAATTCCTTTTTAATAAATCCAGCCTTGATTAATAACTGTGCATTTATGCTCATTTCTCCTTTTGGAGAATCTTTTCTTGTTTTACCAAAAAGCCTTGATTGTTTCATAGTGATTAACGTATTTTATAACCTAACCTATCTAAAACTTTACCCGCCGTCTCTAATGGTCCAGATGAGTATGTGTCTATTACTAAGTGATAATATTTAGGATTAAAAAAATTATAATTGCCATAAACCTTGCGCCATTTTTTAAAGTTTTCTTCTTCTCTAAGTTTTATATTACGTTTCGCCTCCTCTATAGATACTTTATCTCTGTTTACTACCCTATCTACTCTAATAGCATTTTCTGAGCATACAAGCAGCACTCTTAATGTATTTTTTAGTTCTCTTGCTATAAATCCAGAGAGCCATCCTTCAATAACGTAGTGCTTTTTTGTTTTGAATGTTTTCTCAACCTCAGCCTCTATTTTTCTATCAAAATCTTCTGATACTAGTGTTGCTAATGGAACAACGTTCTCTTTTGTGTACTCTCTAACAAATTGACCAGTTGATTTTAGTGTCCATCCTAGAGGTTCAAGATAAGGTTTGAGGTTTTTAAGCAAAGTGGTGGTGCCTACTCCTATTCCCCCCGATATACTAATATTGTTGTACTTAAATTTCATATTTATTTTAAATAAAATGTTTTTATGTCTTTTATAGATATAATAACTGCAACTCCTATTAAAAATAATATACCAAAAGTATTTATTTTACGCTCTATTTTTTTATTGATAGTTTTTCCCGTTATCCATTCATATAGAACAAACACAACTCGACCTCCATCTAACGCAGGGAAAGGAAATATATTTATGATTGCTAAATTTAAGGAAAGGATAGCCATAAATTCTAAAAAGGATATAATTCCATATTTGATTGAGGTTGAGGCGTAATTAACTATTCCAATAGGTCCTGTTATGTCGGCATTAGTTTTTTGAAAAGTTATTAATCTTCCCAGTATTTCCCCCAACTCACCTACCATTTTTTGAGTGATGCTGGTAGCTTCTACCAATCCCATAACTGGAGCTTTGTACCATGAATATTTTTTTATCTCAAATGAGGTTATAATTATCCCCAAAGGACCTTCTCCTTTTGGGTATTTTTTTCTTGGTATGATACTTATCACTAATTTCTTATGATCTCTCCTTACAAAATAAGTAATTTTTTGTCCAGCATATTCTTTGGACATCTTGGCCACAATTTGAGGTGATTTGACATCTACAACTTTATTTTTGATTTTAATTTGAGTAATAATATCACCTACATGTAGCCCTGAACTATAAGCAGGCGTGTTCTTTTGAATTTTTTGTATTGTTACTTTGTTTGTTGGAGTTGGTACTCCTTGAGTAAATATAAAGGATATTAAAACCCATCCCAACAAAAAATTTCCTATTACACCAGCAATAAGTACAGCAATCTTTTGCCATGGTTTTTTAGAGATGAAGGATCGATGTTTTAATTTTGGGTCTATTTTTTCTTCAGTATCTTCTCCATAGATTCTCACAAATCCACCCAAAGGTAGAAGATTAATGCTGTAGATGGTTTCTCCTATCTTTATTCCTGCTATTCTTGGAGGTAGACCTAGACCAAACTCTTCAACCAATATTCCATTAGCTTTGGCCATTAAAAAATGACCTAATTCATGAATGAACACAATTAAACTTAGGCCAAGTAGTAATATAATGATAGTCATTTGTCTATTATAGGATTATATGCTTAAAATTTCTTTCTCTTTTTTTTGTTTTATCTCTTCTACTATTTGATTTAGTTCTTGAGTAGCTTTATCGATCTCTTTTTCTAAAGAAAATTTTTTATCCTCGCTTATTTCTTTATCTTCAAGCATTTTTTTTATTCTTTTTCTTGTATTATCTCGTTCCTTTCTTATTTGAACTCTTGTGTTTTCAATATACTCTCCTAATACTTTATTTATTTTCTTTCTTTGCTCCTCGCTTAAAGGAGGGATATTAATGATTATTAAGTTTCCTTGAGTACGTGGTGTTAAATGAAGAGGAGATTGCATAATTGCTTTTTCTATATCTTGAATTGTTGATTGGTCAAATGGAGCAACAGTAAGAGAGGTTGGACTGCTAATAGATATTGATGCAAGTTCTGTTAGTTTGAGTTTTGCTTGGCCAGAGTATGTTGTAACAACAATATTTTCTATTAATGCTGGTGTTGTTCTCCCTGTGCGTATTTCTCCCACTCTTTCTTTGAGTTTTGAGATGTAAGTATCTCCGTTTTTTTTAAATTCTTCTATTAACATCTCAGATATTAATTTATGAAAGTTCCCATCTAATAAAACGGGATAATTTTATATTTTCTCCTAATTTTAGAATTCCTTCCTTAATAAGATTCTCAATTTTTTTTTGTGGATCTCTAATATGTTCTTGTTTTAATAACTCTGACACCGTTTTTGGATTTGTAAATGCAATTTGCATAGCTATTTCCTGTCCTATTTTCTGAAATTCCTTATTTGATGCAACAAAATCTGTTTGACATAATAATTCTACTAACACAGCAATTTTTTTATTATGATGAACATAACTTATTATTACCCCCTCCTTTATAGGCCAGTCTATCCCTATCTCCGGGTCGTCCCACCTAATGCAAGCCTCTAAATCGGGGGCGTACTCTTTAGTTACCAAGTAAAGCACGATCGTGTTGTCCTCAAGGGCTTGGAAGCCGTGGGCGAAGCCTGGCGGGACCCAGATCATTTTGTGGTTCTCCGCACTAAGCTCAAC
>JALWZV010000048.1:0-594 GCA_027002315.1 Candidatus Roizmanbacteria bacterium
TGCTATTAGTAAGCATAATTATTCTTTATAAGAGTACTTTATACAAGTTCTTTTTCGCTTAAATAGTCAACGCTTTTAAGTTGTTTCTTTAACTGCTCGTAGTTCTTTGTGGGATAAAGCATTGCAAGAAAATGTAAATCTTTATTAATATCTTTTCTAATTTTTTGTTTGTCAAACCCTCCTATAAAAAGGAGATGTGTTCCTTGTTCTTTGGTCATATATTCTTTTCTTACACAGAGTAACAGAACTTGATCTGATAGAGGATGATAAGTTAATGGTTGTAAGGGAAAACACCAGTTATCTTTTCCATCGTCAGTTTTGAACAGGCCTATTGTACTAAATCTATTAGGGGAATGTATATTCTTATGTTTATACCACCAAGCTGTAAATTTTAAATCATCACCATTTCTGACTTCAATATTTAGATCTGTTCGCTTATAGGATTTTTCTTTTTGTCTCTTCAATTTTTCAAACCCTTTTAGACCTTTTAAATGGACAGTGAATAGATGTCCGATACTTATATTAAGTGGGTCAGATTTACTTTTACCATAAGTAAAAATCTTTCTTGATTGCGAAAAATGAACGCTTCCATCC
>JALWZV010000048.1:604-16418 GCA_027002315.1 Candidatus Roizmanbacteria bacterium
TTAAACTTAACTTTTTTATCTTTATCTTTTTTTTAGGAAAAGTAACGCGAGACAATATTCCATGTGTTTCTTTATGATAAGGGAATAATACGAAAAAACCACATTGTCCTTTTTTATTTAAATAGAATTTAACATCAAAGAGACTATAAGTATTTCCTTTATGAATAGCATTAATTGTGAATCTTTCTGATCGGTGAGTAAAGATTTTTCCTATGTGACATTTCTTATATTTTTTTCCACTTCCGCAAGGGCAAGGATCGTTTCTTCCTATTTTCTGACCACTCATTAAATTTCAGTTATAATTATTAGAATTAACTACAAGAATATAATTTATTATATTATTTATTTATTTTAGGAAAAAGTTTATTAGGATTTATTTTTAACTCCTTACTTATCTTCCATAACACATAAGCAGTAGGAGAATAGCGAGCGTTTTCAAGATGACCGATGTAGGTTCTGTATAGACCACACTTGTGAGCAAGTTGCTCTTGAGATAAACCTGATTTTACCCTATACCGTCTTATTCTTTTTCCAACCTCTTTTGTAAATTGTTCTTTAGAAAGCATATATCTCTATTGTGTATTTAGACTATGTAAACTACAACGCAGTAAACATAGTATATTTGTTATAATGTTATTGAATTAGTAGTTATAACTTAGAAAGGAGGTGAAGATAATGAAAAAACTTTTTAAATGGGGAGGTATAGTTTTGCTTGTCATAATAATAATTGCAATATTTAGTGGAAATAGTTCTACTACCAAGCAAAATAAAGTAGCAACGACTCAAAGTACAAAGACAGTAAAAAAAGAAATCGTAAAGGTTGAAATAAACCCATTTATCAAAGAATTTGATGATAATCAACTAGCTGCTGAGAAAAAATATAAAGGAAAAATTATAGAAACGAGTGCATATATCAACAACATAAGTGAAGATATTGCAGGAAAACCATTTCTCAGCCTTAGTCCAAAAGCTTCCGATTACTTTGGAACATCTGTTAAATGTAATTTCAATGATAAAGATGTTTTAACCTCTTTAAAAAATGGTGAATGGGTAAAGGTACAGGGTGAATTTAAATCTCAAGATTTAGGCATAATTGTACTTAGTGGATGTAAAATTCTTAAATAAAACAAAAGATTTTGACATTCTATTAATACCCACCTTTTTAAGGGTGGGTATTGTTTGTTGGATATAATATAATCAAGGTATATAGTTAGAACAGATTTGTAGTGATAGATAAAAGATTATGACACATCTTGTAGATGATGTCTTAGAAAAATTAGATCTAGCATATTCTGAAGCAGATACAAGTAATTCATATAAAACATTTATTCTTTCTTTGGTGGGATACATCCTACTATTTTACAATGAGAGAATTCTTCAACCAATTAAAGATAGTTTAGAAAAACAAAAAAATAAGAGAGATAGAGGAGTTATATTATCAGAACAGAAATGTGCAAAAAAAATTCAAAAAATTCTTAAAGATATCAAAGATATAATAGTCCAAGATAAAACAATTTCCCCAGAAACAACGGGATACTTAAGAAATCTCTACGAATCAAACAACAATAAAACTACTTATCCTAGAGAAGATTTTGAAAGAAAGGTTATTATTTTAGAAAATGTTATCAAAACTTTATTAGAAACACATAAACCAAGATACTTACAATTATGTCGTCAGTTTGGAGACATATCCGATGACTACGTTTTTAAAAGGTTAAAATTCCATCCATGTTATAAACAAGTGCAGTTGCTGAGAAAAAAGTATGACCGTGATAAACAAGTATCTATGTGGTTTTACTGGTACGAGCTGAGCAAAGTTCTTTATATTTACGCTAATTATAAAAATATGCCTATAAAAATAGATCTAAATTCAAGTGTGACAGATTACTCTTCTGAAAGAGAAGAGCTTATGAACATTCTAAGCGGAAAAGTAAACTCATCACGTTATTTTGACATGACCTCACTTAAACGTTATCTGAGTGCTCATTATTTTTATACAAGAGACATCTTAATAAAAATAATGGACAAAAGGGGAGATTATAGGAAAGGAAAGAAAAAAATACTAAGTTTTGACAAACCAACTGGGGAGTTACAGTTAGATGGGAAAAGTATAATTTTTAAAAATGATAAACGTCCTGTGTTAATTTTAGATAAAATTTTACGTCCTGAAAATAGAAAGAGGAAAATATCATGGGAGGAATTATTTGAGGACATAGATGGACAAGGAGAAATTAACAAATCGTATTGGAGAAGGATATATGATTCCAAAAAAACCTTGAATAATCGCATACTTAAAGAACTGGGTATTAAAAACTTTCTTGTTGGAAAGTGTAAAGAAGTTGCCATAAACTCAAAATATCTACGAAAGTTTAAAATAGTTGTAACAGATTAATATCAAAAATAAACACTCTTCTTAAAAAGAATATCTTGTTACTACAGCTAAAACAATAGTTAGGTCTACTAATCCCAACATCTAATTTTGTACACTTGTTCTGATTTGTTGTTTTTCTTTTTTATGGAAGATAATCGTGAGATTTTAGAACAATTTGTAAACCAGTTCTTTCTCTTGTTAAAAGAACAGTATCTATATCAAAAAGGTAAGAAAAGAAAAGGAACAAAAATAGAAGTTTATAAAAAAACACATGGAAAATACGAACATTTTTAAAACAAACAACGTTTTTTTTGCAATGTTTCTAATAGACAAAGGCTTAACTCTATTAGAAGTAGTTCAAGAAAAAGACGGTGATCACATTTTTTCGTTTTATGACGATAAAGGTCGGTGCAACAAATACTTTAAGCATTATTGGGAAATGGAAGTAATATGGAATTTCTCTTTACTGAAACGTATTTATAAATTATTAAAGCAATATGAGTTGTTGTTGGAAGAAACCTATGGATCAAAGTGATAACGATAGAACACAGAAGTTGTTTGAAAATAAGATGAAAGGATTTTTTAGAGTACCTCGTGCTATTTTTCTTCCTCCTGTAGTTAAACTAATCGGAAGGGCAAATATGACCACTTATCTTCAATTAGTCGCTCTTGCTGGTTGGGATAAAAGAACTGTTTATTATGAAGCTATTAATACATCTTTAACAGAACTTTCAAAGTATTTAGATATACCTATATCTACGTTATCTAGAACATTGAATCTATTAAAACGATACCATTTGATTTCAAAGGAGAAAAGAACTATCCGCATAAACTTCTTTTTCTTTTTATTTCTGAAAACCTTTCTTTTAGTAAAAGGTAAGAGTGCTAAAGAACAAAAGGAGATTTTTATAGACATATTAATGGGTAAATTGCAAAAAGTAGAGAAAGAATTTTCAGAACTAGAGCAAAAACTTTCATCTGAGAGAAATAAATTTTCATCAACGAAAAAGGATTTTCCACTAGTGGATATTAACGATATTGACTTAGATTAGTATTGCAATCTAACCATGAGAAAGAACGATGCTAAGTTCATGTAATTTCTTGTAAGGTAGTGTAAGTTATCTGAGGTAAATAATTGATGAAAATATTTAGCAAAATACAGACAAAATTTAAGTAAAATTTAGGCAAAAATAAGGTATTTTTTTAGAAAAGGTTTATAGCTTATTAGTTGTTATGACAATATAATTTGAGATTTTAGGAAAAAATTGGAGAGGCGTTATTTTTTGCTTAAATTTTTATATAATTAATATAGTGAATACTATGAATACTGCTGAAAAACAACCAAAATTTAATTATTGCTTCATTTATGCAAGAGTATCTACAGTACGACAAGCACAAGAAGGATATTCAATTGACGCTCAAATACAGTTATGTAAAGAGTTTGCTAATAAATTGAAATTTAAAGTTAAACATGTATTTGCTGATAGAGGTGAAAGCGGAACGGCTCTAGACAGGCCACAGTTTCAAGAGATGTTAAATCGTTGTGAGGAAAAGGAAGTATCTGCAGTAATCGTTTTTCACATTGATAGACTCGCTAGAAACGAGTATGATTTTTTCTTTATAAAAGGAAAGTTTGAGAAGTTAGGGATAAGAATTCTTTCTGTTTCGCAGCCTAGTTCAGTAGAAAATACTCCAGAATCACACCTAATTGAAGGAATTATGGCGAATGTGAGTGCATATTATTCACGAGATAATTCTAGGAAAACCAAAAAAGGTATGAGAAGGAAATTTGATGAGGGATGGTATCCAAGTTGGGCTCCTCTTGGTTATGTAAACATTAGAGATGAGGCAACAAAGAAAAGTATAATTATACAGGATATCAAGAGTGCTTCTTTAGTAAAAAAAGCTTTTGAGCTATATGTTACAGGTGATTACTCTTTAACATCTCTTTGTAAAGAATTAAATACTCTTGGCTTGCGAGGAAAACTTGGTGGAAAAATTTCAGAAAGTACTCTCCAACAAATTTTAACAAACCCATTTTATTATGGATTGATGCGTTGGAGTGGGATGGAAAAAATGGGAAAACATAAACCGTTAATTACAAAAGAACTATTTAATAGAATACAACATATTTTGGCAAGTCATCGTGATTTTATAATTAGACAGAGAAAATATAATTTCCTGTTAAGAGGCGTTGTATGGTGTGAAATTCATAATAGACGTTTAGTCGCAGAATGGCACTTTGTAAATTCAAATAAGCACAAAAAGGTTGGTTACTATCATTGTACGAATAGAGGCGGATGTAAAGGATCATATGTTAAGATAGAGGAACTAGAAAGCAAGGTTGCAAATTTACTCAAGAAAGTTCAGTTTAAGCAGAAATTTATAGATTTGATTTTAAATAAAGCTAAAGAATACTTAAATAACATTTCTAAAACCGCCAAGGCAAATAAAAAAATGTTTCAAAATCAAATAAAATCACTTGAGGCAAAAAGAGATAAATTAGAGAATTTACTGCTTAGAGAGGAAATATCGCCAGAAGTGTTTAATAGATTATATTCAAAAGTAGAATCACAGATAAGTTCTATTTATTATCAAATAGTTGACATTGAAAAAGATCGTTCAATTAATATTGATTTTTTGAAAGCAATATTGTCTTTTACTAGAGATATTTACAACACCTACCTTAAAGCTCCTACTTTTTTAAAGCGTAGGTATTTAAAATTGTTTATAAACAAAGTGTATATAAGAGATAAAGATATTTCTTATGTGGAGTATCAACCTTTATTCAAAACTCTCATTAAGGAGCAAAAGGTTATATTAAGACAAAACTGGCTCCGGCGGTAGGATTCGAACCTACAACCTTGAAGTTAACAGCTTCCTGCTCTACCATTGAGCTACGCCGGATTAATAGATCTTAAAAACTCTTTACCTATCCCGCTTTTCAAATATTTTTCTCTTTTTCTAGCTTCTACTCGTGTGCCAACTTTTTCTTTATAAATTAGATACCATGGACAATATCCTTTGGTGGAAAAAACATGTTTTGCATTATGCTCTTTTACTCTACTCTCAACGTTATTACTTAAACCCACATATATTCTTCCATATTTAATACTTTTTATAGCGTAAACATAATATATCATATTTTTCCTGCTCCCTGCCTGCCGGCAGGCAGGTATCATTGAGCTACGCCGGATTTACCTCTATATTTAGATATTTTAACAGATAATCTCTATTCTTAAAGGACTTTAATTTTTTTGAGCTTTCATTGATTTATAAAAAATAGTCTTATAGTATGATTGATTCACAAAGATTTTAATCGTTTATTAAAGTTTATGTTGTTTTACAAATCAATAGTAATATGATAATATATATCTTATAGTAAAAATATATTTGAAATATGAGAGAAAGGTTGGGTTTATTACAAATAGAGAGATGGGGTGAAAGATATTTGAGATGGAATATAGGACGTAGATTAAAAAAAACATTAGGAGATCGTAATAATGAAAAGTTTAGGTATGTAGATTTTATTCGATGGGTAAGTAAGAGTAGTTTATTAACCGAAGAAAACAAAAGAAACTATCTTATTCACAAAATGATTGAGGCTTATCCTAAAGTATTAGATAATCTTCCAGTCAGCGCATATTCATTAGCATGGTTGTCTAACGCCATAAGTACATTAAGGTCAGAGCTTACAGGTGATATGTTGAAAATAATAAGAAAACAAGGATATCACGTTGGGCCTGCTAAGGTAAATGGGATGTTTCCTTTAAACCCTTTCTCTCTTTGGTCTTATCCATATAATTGTCGTAAATCTGAGGTTAAAATGTGAGATGAAGTGTCTGAAAAACCTGGCTTAACTATAACCGACGCCCATGATATTCCTTTGTTATATTTTAAAACAGCTGGGATGAATATAGGAATAAGTTTAAATTGGGGCATTGTGAATGGAAACATGATTGTAGTCCCAGGTGTTTGGTATTTTCCCTATTATATAGAAGATGGTGAAGTGTTTGGATTCGAATCTTTTGACCACTTTAGATGGAGTCTAGAGGCTGGTGAACATATTTATCTACACCCTTCTATTTACTGGAGAAGATCAAGTAAGTATTCTCAATATAACTCTCATCATGAATCATTTCTAGATTTTCAACAAATGTTTTTAACCTCTTGAATTTTTAAGTTAAAGTTTCTCTTTCAAGAATATTGATATCTACAATGTTGAAATTACTTTTTATTTTTTCTAATCTGTTGCCAGAGCATTAGAGCGAGGGCAAAAGGAATCAGGGGAATAATAAAGGAAAATGTAAGGGAAAAATTACCTGTTGCTTTATAAAGTTTAGACAATCTTGCTATTTTTGAAAAAAATCCCAGTGTACTTAAGATAAGAGCAGCCCAAAATGCAATTTTGCTTTTTCTTAGTAGACCGTAACCGATTAAGACATATAGACCTCCAGCAAATATTACTTTATCGCTGTGTGGGTAATCAAGAATAACAAATACGCCTATTAATGACCACCAGATAGAGTTTATAGCCCAGTAGTCTTTAAGATTTACTTTCATTATTAACATAATACTTATTAGGGTAATTTAAAACAACTCAAATTTATTGGAATTGTTTTTGGTAACTAAGTAAAATACTTACATGGCATTCATTTATGAGACTAAGAACTTTATAGTTGAGTCACATGAACGACCTTTTGTTTCGCGTACAGATGGCGGACACATTCGAATAATTGCCAAAGACAAAGATATCACTGACAGAACAAAGCTTTCTCTAGATCAAGCACATGAATTGATGGAGTTAACTATGATTGTTGGAAAAGCTCTTCAAGAAGGTATGAATAAGAGAGGAGTTCCTGTTGTAAAGGTAAACTACCATGATATGGGTAACTGGGCTTTTAAATCCAACAAAAGACCAATTTTACACATTCATGTTTTTGGGCGTGCCAAGAACGCTAAAGAACAACCTTTTCCAGAAGCCGTCTTTTTACCTGCTCGTGAGACTGGGTTTTATGACGAGTTTAAACCATTAAATAAAGAGGACGTTAAGGTTATTAGAAAGATAATATTAAAAAGTTTCTAGTTTAATCTCAATATGGAAGATAGAGGAGATTTAAATCCAGAAGTGTTAAAACCTAAGGACACAGGATTTGTGTTTCTCCCGGGAGTAATGCCTAATGGGAGCAAGAACATCACTGCATTAAGAGAGAAATTTTCTGAAAGAGTTGGGGAGGAGAATGTTTTTGTTCCCACATCTTTTGCCTCGTTCTTTGATGAATCCTCACCAACACTTTCTCTGACTTTTAGAGGAAGAATTAGAAAACTTGCAAACGAAATTGAAAGAAGATTTAGAGATAAAGATAAGATTACAATTATTGGTCATTCACTGGGAGCTTTGGAAACAGTTGAGTTGCTTAAGGAAGTTTTTGAGAGAGATAGTTTGAAGGATAAGGAATTTGAGGTGTGGTTTGCAAGTACCCCTGGCATGGCAGAAAAAGGAGTATTAAATACTTTAAGGAGATTAAGGAATATAACTTCAAATCTTGGTTTGTTAGAACAGCATATCGCTTATCCATTACCGGAGGAGTATTATGAGTGGGAGAAGAAGAGACAGAGGACAGAGGAAGAAGAAGAGAGTATAGAATGGATATGGGAAGACTCTGAAAATGAAAGATTGCAACGAAAACAAAGATTCACTAGTTCTTTAGATATAGGTAAGAGATTATCAGTAATAAGTATAGATAAGGCTATATTGCAAGCAATAAAAAACAATGAGGAAGATGAGGTAAAAAGGTTACTAGAAGACAGGGGTCGGATTTTAATGCAAACAGATACAAATATGAATGAAGGTAAAACTGATTCTTTCATAGATAAGTTGTATAAAGGCAAACTTATAGGAGATGATATTCATAAAAAATGGAAGGAGATATACCAGGAAAAAAAACGTTTGAGATCAATAATTAGTTTAATCTCCGTGGGTATGTTTGCTCTTCCATCAGTGTTGAGACAACTGCGTCATGGTTTTATTGATGAGTTATCAAAAATTGATGTGAATGGAAGAAATTTTCACTTTGGAGTTTTAGTGTTTGAGAACGATGAGATGGTAAAACCAATAGAGATAGATAATATTGTAAAAGAGATAGAAGAAAAACCTTCTTTAGACTCTCATTTTGAAGGAGTAAAAGGATTTAGGGAATTCGCACACTCTACACTTGGTTACTATCCTGGGCCGATGGTGGAGTTTTTGTCTTCGGAAAGTGATAATGAAAGTAGATAATTATATACAAATATGAAACTTGTTAAAGAAAACAATATGAAAGGAGTAAAGGTTAGGCGGTCTGTATCAAATGACGTTTACTTTATACGTAGAGTTCAACAAGAAATATGGTTGGATACTTATCCGAATGAGGAGTATGGGATTACAAGGGAAGATATACTGAGTAAATTCAAGGATGATAACAATAAGGAGGGGAGAAGAAAATTGGAAGAACGTAAAAAAAGATATGCGGATAAAAACATGAGAACTTGGGTAGCAGAGATAAATAATAAGATTGTTGGATTCTGTATTAGTAGTAAAGGAGAGCATCATAATAGGCTACGAGCAATATATGTTTTACCCAGCTTTCAAGGGTACAAAATAGGTAGTCTATTGATAAAAAGAATGTTTGAGTGGTTAGGTTACGAAAAAGATGTATTTTTAAATGTGGTTGTTTATAACAAAAAAGCGATAAGATTTTACCAAAAACACGGTTTTAGACTTACAGGAAAAAGAGTGGTAGATAGCGCAGTTCAATTACCTACTGGAAAAGTTATGCCTGAGGTAGAGATGGTAAGAAGAAGTGTGTTACAATGAATATATGATTGAGGCATGTCCAATAACAGAAGGTGTGGTCGATGAACACGTTGCACGTTTAAATGCTCTTTTAACATTAGCGTTGTTGTTGTTTGGATTATGGGTTCCAGTTGTTTGGGTCTTTCTTTTTTTAGATTTTTGTATCAGGATAAAATTAACTAAGTGTAGTCCTTTAGCTGCTTTAAACAGATGGTTGTTGCACAGTGTTTTAAAGGTGAAGCCAAAGTTTATTAACAAAGAGCCTAAAATATTTGCAGTTTGGGTTGGTTTGGTTTTCAGCTTTCTATTGGTCTTAAGTTGGTTATTAAGTCAAACAGTTTTGGTTTGGATTATCCTTGTAATTTTTGGTTTAGCTACGAGCTTAGAGGCGTTCTTGGGTTATTGCATAGGATGCAAGACTTACCAAATACTAGTAGAGTTGAAGATTATTCATCTTCCGCAACGAGAAGCTTAAGTCTACTTCTTAGCTTTTAATTACATTGTTGATTGTTGAGTTGGTGGCATTTGTTGAGTTGGTGCCTGTGGTGTCTGCTGTGTATTTTGTGTTTGCTGTGGTGTGTTTTGCTTTTCTCTGGCTACCTCAACCTTGTAGGCTAAGTAGAATGCATGCATATACACCAACCAGAAAAGTATTCCAACTATAAGACTGGATTGTGATACCTTAACTATTGTTGGATTTATTCCGTATACTAGAGGGTAAAACTTTTCAAAGGTCCACAAGATCATTGCTGTTATCATCGCCCATTTAGCGCTTTTATAGTAAATAAAATATGCCAAGACTAAGAACAAAACAGTGTCTATTAAAACAAGAGATGCCATCATTCCTGAGAACATAAACAAAATATTTATAACAGCGCTAAAGGTTAAAAATAATGCACTTAATCCTCTGGCACTCTGCCAATATTTTAGTGTGTTGTAGTTTTGCACCTGATTTTGTAGCTCGTCTTTTCCTATTTGCCACCATAATAACCAATTTATCCAATTAGAACTTGTCTTTTGTTTGGAAATATTTTGTTGTTGATTAGTGTCCATGCTAAATAATTACTTTTAATAAATTGATTATAACATCAAAACAATAAACATTGCAAAAATAAAAACACCCTCCTAATCGGAGGGTGTTTTATGTTATCGAGAGAGAGTTTATTTATTCATCATTCCTCTTCCCATTCCATTACCTCTGTTTGCTGGTCTAAGATAAGAAGATAGTTTTTGGAAATCTATTCCATTTTGTTCCATCCACTCTCTCATCTCTTTTCCTTGAGATCCTTTTGACATTCTTGGACCCTCTTCTTTAAGATGCTCATCTCTTTCTTTCGCTTGTTTTTCTACAATGAGCTTCTTTTGAGATTCAGTTATAACGCCATCCTTAACTGCTTTATCAAGCGCTGAGGATGTTTCTTTTGCTCTTTCTGCTTGCCTCTTTGCTCTCCATTCCTCTCTGAGTTTATCAACATCAGATTGATTAAGATGGAACTTATCTATCATAGCTTGAACAAAAGGAGGATTTGTTTTATTTGTTGATGCTTGTGCGCTTTTAATGGCGACTCCTCCTGCTGTTAGCACTCCTATGACTAAAGCTAATGCAATGGCACTTTTTTTTGAGTTTTTCATTTTTTTCACCCCCTTTCTAGATTATTGATTTTTAACTACTTGAAGTTTAAAACAGTTTGCTGATAATAAACTGAAAAATATTAGAGTTATTTTATTAGTATAGGAAGCTTGATAGTAAAAGTAGAACCTTGATTTTTTTTACTTTGAACCTTAATTGTTCCTTTATGATTAAGTACAATTTTTTTTGCCAATGATAAACCTAGTCCAAATCCGGAAGAGGGTTGAGTATGATCTCTAGACTTATCAGCTCTCCAAAAGCGATTAAATATATGACGTAAATCTTTTTTGTCAATTCCAATCCCTGTATCCTTTACTTTCAGGATCACGGATCTTTTTTTGCACTCCAGTGTTAAATCAATGTTTCCCCCTTTATTTGTATATTTTATTGCATTATCTAGTATGATAATTAAAAGCCTTTCAATAGCTATTTTATCTGCAAGCACACAACATTTTTTAGGTGTTTTGATGTTGAGTTTTATTTCTTTCTGTTTTGCCAAGACACCTATTTTTTTATGAGTAATCTTTATTAACTTGACAAGTTCGAACTTAGTTTTAATATCTTTTATTTCTTCTCGGCTGCTTAGAAACAATAAATTATTAATTAGTTCTTGAATGTGGTTCACAGTCTCTAGTTTACTTTTTAATGTATCTTTTAGAATCTGAGTTGATACTTTTTTATTTCTAAGAACAACTTCAGAAGAAGTTTTTAAAATAGATAATGGATTCATTAGCTCATGACTAGCATCACTTATGAACCTTTTTTGTTCTTTCATAACCTCTTCAATTGGCTTCAGCGTTCTACCTGCGAGAAAATATGATACTCCCATTCCACCAAGTAAAACCATGAAATTAAACAGAGCTAAGTTTATTTGAAGTTGGCGTTCAATATACTCAATATATTCCTCTGTTAAATCAGGACGATGTGAGGTTGTTGTAAAATTACTAAGCCTCTTTAAGTGTCTGTGTCTAAGTTGGTAATCTACTTGATGATATATGATTAAGGTAAAGAAAAGACTCAGTGCAACAATAATAAGAGAGTACCAGAATGTTAACTTAACTCTTGCAGATTCAAACATATTAATCTTCTACTTTATAACCAAAACCTCTAATGGTTTGAATAATCTTTTTTCCTTTAAATGGTTTTTCTATTTTTTTTCTAAGTCTTCCAATATATGCCTCAACGGTATTGTTTAGGATATCTGCATCATATTCCCAAACGTTACTTATAATTTGTTCTTTACTTACAATCTTACCTTTGTTTAGAACAAGGTACTCCAAAAGAGAGAACTCTCTTTTTGATAGGTTTATTAATTTTCCTGATCTTTGAGTAATCAATGAATTTCTGTCAATCTTTAGGTCACCTAATTTCAAGATATTAGATTGCATATTTTTAGGCCTTCGCGTTAGGGCTTTAATTCTTGCGAGCAGCTCATCGAATGAGAACGGTTTTGTAAGATAATCATCTGCACCAGCATTAAGTCCATTAATCTTGTCCTCAGTAAGTCTTTTGGCTGTTAACATGATAATAGGAGTAGTGTCCTTCTCCTCAGTCCTGAGTTTTTTACATAGAGTAACACCATCTATTTTAGGAAGCATAATATCTAAGATAATTACGTCATATGGTTCTGTTGCAGCCAGATCTAAGCCATATTCTCCGTCTGAAGCTGTGTCCACAGTGTAATTTTCTTGTTCCAACCCTTGTTTTATAGCTGATGCTAGCTTTTTATTATCCTCAACAATGAGTACTTTCATCTTAATAATTGTATCAAAATACCTGACACTTAACTGACAACGAGCACTGTATGAATGGTAAATGAATATAACTGTATTTAGTATTTTGTATTTAGTGTGCAGGAACACGTCATTGCGAGGAGCGAACGGAGAGAGCGACGTGGCAATCCCCGCCGTTACGATATTTAAATACTACCATGAAAAACTAAACAAAAGCCAGTCTTGTTTTCATATAGGCGGAGATCGCCACGTCGACCGATAAATCGGTCTCCTCGCGATGACGTGCTAAATACTAGATACCAGATACAAGATACTAGAAAAATTGTGTTTAATGCTTGTTTTTTTGAGTTCTTCTGAGGTTAATTGTAAGTGCGATGATTGTGCAAATTATGGCTATGTATAAAGGAAAAAGATAATTTATCAGCTTCCAGCTTGTTATGGTTGTAAGTATAAAAGTGGCCCCAATAACACCTGTAATATATGGAGTAATGGTCTCTGTTTCGGGATAACTCCAAGCTTTAATAACTGTAGGAATAGATGCAAAGAAGTCAGTTAAAACAGCAAAAATAACAGCAACTAATCCATTTCCTGTTACTTGCCATAAAGTAAACGAAAGCAGAGCAGTCACACCCATAACAATATCTAGTTTTGTGAGTTTCCAGTATGCTTGTGGATTGATAAAAGATACTATGAAAATCAAAAGAGGAGCTATTGATACTCCTAATGTAAATAATGATTCTGATCCTACTCCGTTTTGTTTTTGAGCAAAGAATGCAATTAAAGGAGCAATACCCCAAAAAAACCAGGTTACTTTATTTGGTTTTGTTCTTCCTCTTGCTGTGTTTATCAAGTAGTGAGTATCGCCTAAAATAGCGGTAATAGTGCCTATATATCTTGTATATATCGGAAACATTAATTTTATTGGTCACCCAATTTTTCTCTTAGTTCTTGTAGACTCTTTTGAACACTCTCTTGAGTATTTTGTTGAGTTTTATTTTGTTGCATATTTTTAAACTTATTTTTCATTTCAGAGATATTTGTAAATTGAATTCCTGTGGGTGGTACGAAAATAGAGTCGTTTATTGATGTTTTTTTGCATGTATACGAAACATCTGGATTATTACTCCATTCCTTTGAGATTTCTTTTAGTGATTTTGGTTTGGAGTTGCTTTCTTCTACAACATCATCATGATTCTCTAGGTCATTTTCTTGTATTGCATCCATTTGTATTCCGTGTTTAGAATCATCTGACCAGATGTAAACGTATTTTGTATCATTTATCATATGTCCAGGTTTCTGTGATTTTTCGTTCTGATCTTTGATAATACTGTCTATTCTCATCTTGCCATTTTTATTGTACACAATGGTTTTATTTCCTGTTTTTTTATCTACAACTTCACACATCATACTTGTCTTACCAGTTAAAACATCCATAATAGAATTATGTTTTTTTGTTTGGAAGAGATTAGTTGTTGTATCGGTTTGTTTTGTTTTGAAATAAAATCCGATAGCCAAAAGTAATAAAATTACAATTCCTATTAAAAAATAATTTGTTTTTTTTGGAGTTTTAACAATGTTTGGTTTTTTTTCCATATATTTTTGAATTTGTAATTATTTTACTATAACATATTTGAATAAAAAGTCCATATTATTTACTATGTTTATCAATTTCTTTTTCTTCCTCTTTTCTCATTTTAGTAAATCCAAAGGAACCAAAGACAACAATGGAAGCTAATGCTATTCCGACAACATTTAATATATAAAGTATCATTGATTGTTGAAGTATCATTGGTTTATTCAAAGCTAAACTTATTCCAACTGTACAGAGTGGTGGAAGCAAAGATACGGATATGGCCACTCCTGGCAATGCAACAGATAGACGTGGTTTAATCCATGCATATGTAGCAGCAATTCCAGATAAAGTCGCAATATAGATAAAGATAGGACTAACTCTCATTTCGTTAATCATTCTAAGAGTGGAGTTTGTGTTTAAGGGATCTATGATTACAGTTGTGAGAAAGGATAAAAAAATAACAAGGACAGATGTTTTAGTTAAAGACACCAAAGACCACAGAAAAGAGTGAATACTCTTTGTTGTAATTGTCATTCCAAAAGCTATTGCTGGGTATAATAATGGAGCTATAAGCATGCCTCCGATAACTACTGCGTAGTTGTCAATAATTAAACCTAATGTTGTGATTAGGGTTGAGATAACTACGAGGAAGTAAAACTCTGTGCTAATTGAACTTTCTTGGATTAATCTTTGAACAATCTGTTTTTTATCAATATCTTGTTTGAACAACTTTATATTTATACCCTTAATAAGTAAATTAATCATTTTTAGAAAGGTAATGTTAATGGTGTATCATTCTTATTGTCCTCTAAATACTTTCCCCAGTCAACCTTTATTGCCTTTTTACCATATTCGTCCAGATAAAATATTTGGTTATTATTCACACCATACTCGAAAAGTTTTTTTGTTAGCACAACATCATCTTCACAGTATTTTCTCAACTCTTCCAGCTTACCTTGTTTAAACAACTCTATTGCTCGGAGTCCATGGCCACTTTTGCGTTCTCCTAAGGTTGCGTTTACAACATCATTTAACGAGTATCTTTTACCTGTCTTGTTTTTAATATCTTCTAATATATCAAAGAGAGAGAGTAGAGTAGTGTCTCCTGGATAATAAGCTGACAAAACAGGAATGTCAAAATGTCTAATATTGTAACCTATGATATAGGAGCTGTTTTCTAGTATTGGGAATAATTTATGTATGTTATTTTCAAAAAATGAGGATAGTTTATTATCTCTATAATCATATATTACCGCAACGCTTATCTCCAATTTTTTTGGATCACTGAACTCTCTAAAAGAGTGCTTGGTCTCTAGATCAATAATTACTGGAAATTTTTTCATTTTTCAATTAACCTCCTCAGATTTTGAAGAAACTCCTCTAAAAATTTGCAACACTATCTTTTGATTTTCTGCGTTCTGGTGAGATAATGTGCGTAGCTGAACATTATTTAACTCTTTTTGTAATTTACTGTGTGCTTTGTTAAAAAACTCTAAGAATATTTGCTTATCACTGTTTTTAAGTTTTACAAACTCTGAGTCGAAGTATTGCTCTATTTTACCCATTTTCCATAAAGTCTCTATTAATTTTTTATTCTGAAAGTCTATAGAAGAAATATTACTTCCTAATGATTTAACACTGAATTTCATAATTCTTATATCTCTTATCATCT
>JALWZV010000049.1 GCA_027002315.1 Candidatus Roizmanbacteria bacterium
TTACAGGACACACACGGGGCGAGAGAAAACAGTTCTTTTGTGAGTTACACATATAATTTATATATAACACTAAAAAATGAAAATACAAATAGTTAAAAAGGATTTATTGGATAAAATAATACTCCTCTCTAGATTTACATCTTCAAGGTTTACAAACAATCCAATATTACAAGGGGTTTTGTTTGAGTTTAAAAGTAAGAAGCTTTCTTTATACGCAACAAACCTAACCTCGTTTGCCCACTCTACTCTTTCTTTAAACAAACAAGTGGAGAGTGTTAGCGTGGTTGTTGAGGTTAAAAAACTTATTGAATTTTTAAACTTAATATCCCAACAAACAATAGAACTAGATGTTTTAGAGAATAAATTATCAATAACAATAAACAAAACAAAGGCAACATTTCCAGTTTTAAAAGGATCAGACTTTCCTAAATTAAACACAAAGAACAAAACAGAGGTTGATCTAGGCGGTGAGTTTTTTTTCAAAAACATTTCATTAGTTCTATTTTCTGCATCTAAAGATGACACCAGGCCGGTTTTATCTGGTGTTTACTTTACAAAACAAGATAATGGTTTTATAAATATGGTCTCCACAGACGGTTTTAGACTTTCTGTTTTAAAAGCAAAAAACAAAGAAGACATAGATAGTATGATTATCCCGGCGGGATTTTTAAATGAGGTTTTGTATTTTATAAAAACATTTAAAAAGAAGGTAAAGTTTTATGTCTCAAAAGAAGACAATATAGCGATGTTTTTATCAGATGAGTTTAGTTTTTACACAAGGCTTATAGATGGAGAGTTTCCACCATTTGAGAAGGTTATACCAAACGACATAAACACAACAATAACAATATCTAGAGACTCGATATTAAAAGCAGTAAAAACAACATCTGTGTTGTTACAAGGAGGGTCTAATATTGTTGTTTTTGATGTGCGTGACGATGGGGTTTATTTTATGCCAAAAAACAAAGACATTGATGGAGATAATGTTGTTTTTCAAGAAGCGAGCATCTCTGGTGGTAATGTGAAAATAGCATTTAATAATAAATTTGTATTAGATTTACTCAATAATCTAAACGTTAAGGATATTAAGATAGAGATATCTAAATCAGACTCCCCTGCAATTTTTACAACAAAAGAAAAACCAGGATTTTTACATCTAATAATGCCTATTAGAATAGAGATATAAAATGGACAAGATAATACTAGACACAAACATCTTCTTTAATATGCAGTCTGGTATTAATTTAGGTACAACAACAAAAGAGATTTTGAACAACTTTGGAGAGATAATACACAAACTACAACTAAAAAAAAGAGCAGAATTTTTTATGCCACCAAAAATAGTGCGAGAATTTGTTGGTTTTTTTAAGACAAAAGAACAGCAAAAACAAGCAAACAAATTCTTGTCTTTAATTAAAATCAAAGAACCAAACAAAAATAAACAAATACACGCAACAGTTCTTTATAAATTAATAGAAGATATTAAAAAAAGAAGTTATCTGGGTTTAAAAATAGGAGAAGAAGAAATTAAGAACGCTATGGTTTTAAAAGATGATTTTAAGGGTCTTGATAAAAAAGAGTTTCAGATAAAAACAGGTGTGTTTATAAAAAAATTTAGAGATAGATATAAAAACGCAACAAGACATGGTTTTTTAGACAGCGTTGCCGACTTAGATTTAATTATTTTAGCAAAAGAACTAGATGGGTTTTTAACATCATCAGATGAGGGAGTTGTAAAATGGGGACGTGTTTTTGGTGTTAAGGAGTTGCCACCGAAACTTTTGGGCGATTACTTACAGAATCTTCTTTCTGATTAGAGTCTTCATCGGGAACAAGAGAAGATAAAATTTTAACAAGCTTATCCGTCAATCCTTCATGCGGTTTTTCTTTAAAAACAATGTGTTTTGAGAGTATTTGCATAACTCTTTCCTTAATTTCTTTGGTTGGAATAACAAGATAGGCGTGATAGTTGTATGGAGGGTGTCCGACTAAAGTTAGAACATCGAAACCAAACTTATTTTTAAAAAAGAAGTAAGACAAACTTTCCCACCTAATCATAACACCGGCTGTTTCTATCCCAAATTTTGTTATTTTATTTTCAACATCCGGTGGTGGCGTGATTGTTAAAACATAAAAAAGGAATAAAACAACCCAGGTTGGGATGAGAAGAATGTTGTCGCCAAAAAACCAAATAATCACAGATAACAACAAAGCAACAGCAACATAAAACCTCAGAATCAAACCACTCTTCTTTTTATATGGTCTTAATGGAGCTTTCCAATCTAAAACAACCTGAGGGTTGTTGATAATATAATTTTGTTGTGTTGTTTTGTTTACCACTTCCACAGTTTTAATTATAGATAGAAAAAAACATAAAAACAACAAAACAAATATATATAAGTATTTCAAAACAAGTTCTTGTTATAATAATAAAACATATTTTAGCTTGATTTAAAACCTACAGGGTTGTGACTATAACCCAACGTGGCTTTAGATGCCCGGTAGTTTAATGGTAGAATTCTCGGCTCTGGACCGAGAGATCGTGGTTCGAATCCACGCTGGGCAGCATCAACTAATCCCCGGTATACGCAAGATTCCAGAAGCAACAACCTTTATTAGGAAAACAGAGGAGAGAGAGAATATTAACCCTATTATGGCGCCAAGAATAATACTTTTTCCTTTTGACAACCTTTCCATATTAGCCTGAGATGTTATTATAAGGAAAGATCCATAGATAAGGTAAACAAGAGCAACAGCACCAACAGCCTTAAAGATTAAACCTAATATAACAACAACCAAACTTTGAGCCGCTCCCTCGTTCATAAAACTACTTCCGATATCTGTTTTAACACAACCTATAAGTGTGTAAGCTCTTCCGTCTGCTGGTTTAGGTGGCCTATTAGTTGTTGGATCAACCTCCAATGTTTTATTGTCGGCTGGGTTTGGGACAGAGCTGGGTGGGTACTGAGTAGGATACATACACTTAACACAATTTGCCCAGTTAGTTGCTGTTGTTGGTGTTACCCCTGGCCCGGCGCAATGACCGCAAGCATCACAGGTTGCATACATGGGTGGTGTTTGAGCATGAGAGTTATTAATCCAAACAGTCAGTATTAGAACAAAGCCAAAAATGATAAAAAACTTCTTCATACTAATTTTTAGTATAGCAAAAATTTGAGTATAATTAATCAATATGATTAAACGTCTTTTTGTTTTGTTTTTTATATTTCTTTTTGTTTTTAGGTTGGTAACACCAAAAACAGTGTTTGCTGATGAGTTAGACGACATAAACAAACAAATAGATGATTTTAAACACGCGTTAGAGATGTCTCAAAAAGCAACAAAACCACTTGAGGAAGATGTCAAGAGATTAAAACAACAACTTTATAATATAAAATTAAAGGTTTCAAATATAGAGAGGGATATTTTTCAGAAAGAAAAAAACATAAAACAAGGAGAAAAGGCGTTCGCGTATCAAAAACAACTACTCAACGAAAGAGTTCGATCATATTATAAAAACAGCGTTAAAAAACAGTCCATACTTTTGCAAATATTTGTCGGAGAAAACATGGAGGAAAACCTGCACAATTTCTTTTATCAAGAGAAGGTTATTAATAAAGACAAAAAAACAATAATAAATATAGTCCTGTACATCAAAAACCTACAGGAAAGAAAAAAAGATTTAGAAGAAGAAAAAAAGAGACTTGCTCTTGTAAAAACAAAGATAGACAAACAATCCAGTTTTTTAGAGGGAGAGATAGGTAAAGCAAAAGAATATCAAGCAACCTTGAAAAACAAAATAGCACAGTTGACCGCAAGACAAAAACAGTTAATAGCACAAAAACTAGCAGCCCTTAATCTTCCGACAAGCTTAGGAGCAGGACCATTGTATTGTACCGATGACAGAAAACTTAATCCTGGTTTTTCTCCCGCCTTTGCCTTTTACACCTATGGAATACCTCACAGGGTTGGTATGAATCAGTATGGAGCTTATGGTAGAGCTAAGTCTGGTCAAAATTATGATGAAATACTTCACGCATATTTTAACTTTAATGAGTATCAAGAAAAACCTGATGTGACAATTAAGGTAAACGATGGAAACGGTATTAACTCAGGAAACATTATCTGGACTGGGAGCCTGGAGGAATACATAAAAAGAATTTTTGAGGTTCCGGAGGGTTGGCCGACAGAAGCTCTCAAAGCTCAGGCTGTTGCTGCCCGCTCTTACGCCTTAGCTGTTACAAACAACGGTGAGAAATCGATTTGTGCCACTCAAAACTGTCAAGTTTTTCACAAAGATCCTAAGGGTGGAAACTGGGAAAAAGCTGTAAACGACACACATGGAAAAGTGATGGTTTATCAAGGTCAGGTTATTAAAGCATGGTACTCATCAACAGACGGAGGTTATACCTTTACGTCAGGTGATGTTTGGGGATCGAACAAAGGTTGGACAAAACACATTGTTGACGCAAACGGAGGCATAAATAGTTTTTCTGATCTAAACCAAAAAGCATATGATAGAGACTCAAAGTGTTTTTATGCAGCACAAGGATGGAGAGATGAGTATAATAAATCAGCGTGGTTAAAGCCAGAAGAGGTTGCAGACATCGCCAACACAATTCTTTTATCTCGAGCAGACTCCTCTACCCAGGATCACCTATATCAACCAGATAAACCAAATCCAGCCGGTACTGATACCTGGAACAGAAATCGCGTTATAGAAGAACTAAAAAAAAGAGGAATAAGGTATTTTAATCTGGTTACAAACATTTCTGTCAGCGCAGACTTTTCTGCTGGAAAAACAACAAGTATTAATATCAGTGAAGGTGGTCACACCGAAAACTTTTCTGGATCAGAGTTTAAAAACTTTTTTAACCTGAGAGCACCAGCTAATATACAGATAGTTGGACCTCTTTATAATATAGAAAGAAGATAGTTTTAACTAATTTTCTTTAAGACGACACCAAGAACAGGGCTTGATATTAGTACAGCCAACATCTCTGTTGGTAAACCAGTGGCCGGTATTTTATCTGGAACATTTGTTTGTTGTTGTGCTTGATTTTGATTGTTATTCTGAGTGTTTTCGTTATTATGTACAATAACGGTGCTTATTGGGGTTGGGGTTGGTATTTTTGTTGGTGACAATGTTTTGGTCGTGGTTTTTTTTGCCTTCGTTATCTTCAAACTCGAAAGCTTGTTTTTAATATTTATTTTTCCTGTTACTACTGCGAAAAATAAAACAACGACAACCAAACCTAAGACCAAAGAAATAATTTTATTTAATCCTTCCATATGTCCTATATTATAACACAACAGGACACTAAACACAAACAATAAGTAGTATAATACCACAAACACCGAGATATAAAGTTTGTTAAACAATTAACACGACTCTTTTTATATAATAAGCGTGTTTTATGAAAGAAGTTTTAGGATTTGAAACACGTTTGGAGCAGTTGTTTAAAAACATTCAAGAATTAGATTTAAAAACAGTGGCCGAGAGACTTACTCTTGTTAGACACGGAAAAACAAGGTTTGATGGTACAGGGACTCTCAAAGGAAGTATCGATATTCCTATGTTATCGAGTGAAAGGACTGTGATTAAAAAACAAGCAGAAGCCCTTTTTGGAAAGTATTGTTGTAGAGACAACACTGTTTTGGTGAGTAGTGGTTTACTTAGAGCTCAAGACACAGCTAGAGTTTATCAAGAGGTGGGTGGTTTTCCAGAGATTATTATAATGACAGATTTTAACGAGATGAGTTTTGGTTCGTGGGAGGGTAAACCCAACCAAACCTTACAAAGTGACAATAATCACAAACTTTTTATGCAGAACCCAATTTTAGCAGCACAGTATAACATCCCCCCATCTGGAGAAAACTTCATAGACTTTTTAAACAGAGTTTTGAGAGGAACAAACACTCTTTTAGAAAGAGATAAGAATATTATTTTAATAACCCACTCTGGTGTGATAAGAGCACTGAGATTTTTTTTCATCTCTCAAGGAGTAGAGACAACAGAAAAACTTAAACAAGCAGGAACAAACTTTTTTCTTAAAGGCGGTGATTTAATACCCATTCCACACGGTTCACTAAAGTTTCTCTGTTCAGAGGAAGAGCCCCTTCAACTTCTTCAAGACTAATATCACCCTTATCTCTTTCTACATGTAATCTTTGACGGAGTTTTATGAATAAATCAAACGCTTGATGTATGTGATCAATATTAAAACCTTCTTCACCACAAATCCACTCCATAAGACTAATAACAGAGTATGTTATCGGATATAAATGGTTGAGGTACCGGTTAAATCTATCCCCATCCTTTATAATCTGTTCAAAAAACAACGGATACTCTGATGAGGTTTTGCCTGCTTCTAAACCTATGACGAAAACATTTTTCTTAACATCAGATAACGTGTCTGGCTTTTCGGTTCTTACAATACATTCTCCATCAGTGTTTCTTTCTAGACAAACAGAACTATCACCAATCTCCACAATTCCTGTTTGATGTGTGTAGTTTATCACAGCAAATTCGTTATCAGGAAATTCTTTGCTGGGGGCGGTAATCTTAAAAGGGATAATATCTTCGCCGTTACGATCTACACCTATAACCATATACTCACTTTTTCCGTTCTTTTTTGGTGGAATTCTAATCTCTGTTCCAAATCCAGAGTTTTTTTGTCTGAATCGCGGATCTTCTACATGTATACCAACAGGATGGTTATTTTGTCCTTCTGGACTAGTTTTAATAGATAGATAATCAACACCCTCTTTTTGTATTTCTTCAAACGCAAGATTAACCGCAGTATCAACATCTCCAATATCGTCTCTTGTTTCAAGAGTGGTTTGTGTCAATCTTTTCAGTGATGGATGTGATAGATTATCAGCACTAGGCGGTACAACAACAATGTCTATATCAGATGGATGATCTCCTTTTCTTAGACTGTGTGTTAATCCACCGCCATGTGTTCCAATATACCAACCTCGATTATGCAGGTCCCAGAGTTGTATCAAGATATTTGGAGGAATATTTTCTCTTATCTCTCTAATACGTCCCACCCTTTCATTACTTAAACTGTTTAATAATCTTTCAACACCTCGGGCCACTGTCTCGCTCATTATTTTTCTATAGGATAATTATTGATTAAGATAGGATACATTATTTATTCTATATTTCAACCCCTTTTGATTTTATACAGCGCAGGGTGTATTATTATATTGATGAATAATTTTCTAAAAACAGCACTTTCTGTTTTAGTTTTAATATTAATCTTTCTTCTAGGCGCTGTTTCTATGTGGTTTTTCCAAACTCATCTAACCAATCAAAAACAAACAACACAGACAAAAAACACTCCAACCAGTACACCAGAACAATCAACATCTCCAACTCAACAAGCAGATAACGTCACAACTACTCCAACAAATACGCCGATTCCAACAAAATCAGATAAGGAGCAAATAGCGGAGCTTTTTGCAACAAAGTTTAATAGACCAGTTTCGGAGATAGAGGTAATAATCAACAAACAAAGAGACCCTTATATGCAAGGCGGTGTTAAGGAGAAAGATGCGATGGGCGGAGGTTGGTTTTTAGCATACAAAAAAGACGGTAAATGGATAATAGTGGACGATGGTAATGGAACGATAAGTTGTGAAAAAATAGAGCCATATAACTTTCCAACAGATATGGTTCCAGAATGTGTTGATTCCTCTGGTCATCTTAAAACAAGATAAAAATGTTTTTAGAGAACATACTCTTTCCTAAACACTGTTTAAGTTGTGGAAAAATAGGCAACGTCTTGTGCGACGCGTGTAAATCTAAGATAACCAAGGTTAGAACTCAGTCATGTATCTATTGCTTTAAACCCAGCTTGGCTGGGTTCACTCATCACTCTTGCAGGCGCAGGTTTGGTGTAGATGAACTTGTCAGTGTGTATAGATACGACGGAGTTGTAAGAAGGGTACTCAAAAAAGTTAAGTACAAACTTACAAGAAAGAGCTTTTTGTGGTTTTTGAATGAGATTTTTATAGATATACAGACAGGGTTTAATCAAGCTCTAAAAATCCACAAGAACATAACTCTTTGCCCAATACCTCTCCACCCTACTCGTCAAAGACAACGCGGATTTAACCAGGTAGAGATCATCGCCAAGTTTTTAAGTTTAAAGTTTAAGATACCAATAAGTAATTTACTGGTAAGAGTTAAGAACACTAAACCACAATCTGATCTGCAAACTCACCAAGAACGAAAAAATAACATCAAGAACTCCTTTAAATTAATCAAGAAAGATATAAATTTGGGAAAGACGGTGATGTTGGTTGATGATATTGTTACAAGCGGCCACACAGTAAGAGAGGCGGCTTATATTCTAAAACGAAACAAAATAAAAAAAGTTATTGTGTTCTCTTTAGCTAGAGCGTTTTAACCAGTTAACGTAAAAAGAGCAAGGGGGCTAGACTTGAGAGTATCAACAACACAGATGATACCGCAATGATTATCTTCCAAATTTTTTCTCTCCTGAGCTCTTTCTTTGTTTTTTTAAACATAGTTTATTTTACTACCTTGTTTATTTCAGCAACAAAACTTGCTTTATCTCGACCACCAACAAACTGATTAGCGAGCTTACCATCCTTAAACATCATAAATGTTGGAATGGAAAAAATATTATATTTAGCTGCTAATTGCTGGTTTTCATCAACATTAATTTTTACAAACTTTATATCCTTCATTTTTTCAGACAACTCTTCAACGATCGGACTTGTCATCTTACAAGGACCACACCAATCTGCGTATAAATCAACAAACACAACACCTTTATAATCTAAAACTTCTTTTTGGAAGTTGTCCGAGTTTATTTGAGTAACCATTCTGAATAAATTAAATTTGTTAACAGAAAAATAATAGATAAACAATTTAAAATATGCAAGGGAATTTATGTACAATACTATTGTGTTTACTAGGACATTAGTCACAAAAATAAAGAGAAACAAGGGTTTGATACTTCTTGTAGCCTTGAGTTTACTTGTTAGACTCACAATACACACACTTGGATTTAATTATGACTTTGAGTCTTTTACCGTTGTTGCAAAGCTTATCAACGGTGGAAAAAATATTTACGCAACAACACAGCGTTATAACTATGGACCAATCTGGTTTCTGCTTTTAGGGTTGTTTTATAAAATATCTCTGTTTTTTTTGAACTGGGAGATAGTTTTCAGACTATTAATAATAACGACACTTATTGTTGCAGATGTTGTTATCGCGGTTTTTTTGTATAAGAACTTTGGCAAGATATCAGCGGTTTGGTATCTGTTAAATCCTCTCTCAATGTTTATAACAGGATTTCATAATCAATTTGATAACCTCGCCATAGCTATTGGTTTGGTTGCGGTTGCTATGTATAAAAAACACAGACCAGGATCGCTTTTACTGTTAAGCGTGTCTTTAATAACCAAACACATCTTTTTTATCTTTCCTCTCTGGTTGTTCATCAGGGAGAGGCGGTATAAAGATAAGTTGCTGACCCTAGTCCCCATCTTTTTATTTTTAATCTCGTTTGTCCCGTTTACAACCTCGATCAGTGCTGTAAACGGAGTCCTTAAAAATGTATTTTTCTACTCTTCCAGATCGATGCAGATCTACTCCTTTTTAAAGCCACTAGGTGTGTTTAAAACAATTTTATACATCTTATTGGTTAGCGGTGTTGGGTTTGCTTTTCGTAAAGCAGAGATTAAAAAGTATTCCCTTATTTATTTACTTGCCTTTACGGCTTTTTTGCCTGTGGGTGCGAATCAATACTTTATTATTCCTCTACCATCGTTTGCTGTTTTCTCTCAATCAATTGGTCTTGTTTACACAGCAATAGCTCTCTACGCAACAAACACATTTATAGGTTTTAATTTTTTAATCCCTGTCCTTTTGTATCTACTATGCGGGTTTTTATTGATTAAGATTTGGTTGCGAAGCAACAACAAAAACTTGTTTAAAAAACTAATGAACATCAAGGTTCGTGGGTTGAACAAGGTTGTGGTTTTAATCGTGGTTTTTCCACTAATAATCTCTGTTATAAGTAAATCCATTATTACTGGAAAGCAAGAGCTTAGTCAGAAATCCGTGCTAAAAGTGTTTACCCCAACAACAAAGATATTTACAGATGAAAGCAATTTTCAACCCCTCGTAAAAGGTGTTGTTGTAACAGGCCATATCACACCCAAAGAGAATTACTTAGGTGCGATTTACATACCCTTTAGGCTTAACAACCCAAGCGGACTTAGTTTTTTTAATAACAACAATAAGTACTCTATAAGTCTGGTTAACATCAACAACACAGAGGTAACTAACATTCGTACATTAAGAAATGGTTTAACACAGGAAGGAATCGTGTTTGCCACAGAACCAATACAAAACTCAAAAGGTCAAAACTTGACCCTAAAGATAAGAGCCAACATTAACTCAACAAAAGACTATTTTTACATAGATAGGTTCGGGTGGGTACAAATATGGTATAAGTTTCCACAGAGGTATTTGCTCAGCAACCTTAAGTTAATGGTTAAGTTTATCTGGTTGAAGGTAACCTATTTAGTGTTCTTTAATAAAAAATCACAGAACATTCTGTTTGCAGTAACCCTATTATTCTTTTTGTATCAAATGAGTATACTCAGAAAAAATAAAGACAAAATTTCTAATTGACCTAATTAATCTAATTTCCCCGCCTGCATGCGGGCAGGTAAACAAATCCCAATGACCAAATCGCAAGTTCTCTTGCATAGACAGAGTGTAGGGGTCGACCAGTGTGTCGACCCGTCAACCAAAGAGGTTGATTAGCACGTCATCGCGAGCGAGCGGCAAGCGAGCGCGGCGATCTCCGCCTACATGAGAACAAAACCAATCCTTGTCAAGTTTAACTCAATGAAAATTAAAAATTAGTAATTACTGATTAAGGTTTACTTTTTATTGCAGTTTTTGGTTCTTGGTGTTATGATGTTGGTGGATTAAAAATTTGGTTTGGTGTGAGCCATTTTCTTCGGCAGAAAAGAAGGCTCTTTTATTAAACTACTGGGAATCAGGTGTAAATCCTGAGCTGTGCCGCAGCGGTAATCCCGATTATATCGGGAAAGCCCGAAGACCGACCAAACCTATTCACCCCGAGCAGGGATTATGAGTTATTTAGAAACATCAGTAAAACCATCTGAACGGTCACAACTACTTGAGGATATTGTTTCTCATGATAGATTTAACATCTCAAAATTTTTTGATGTTGATGGTGAGGTTCATAAAGTAAATGAGCTGCGTAACAGAGGTCTGAGTGAGGGCGAGGTTGATTTTTTTATCAAGGAGCAAGCGATGAGATTTTTGTTAGAGTTTGCAGGTGAGGTAAGCTACACAACAATCCATCAAACGTTTAACAAAGGTGTGTTAAGATCAGCAGGACTTGACGTCTTAGAACATTATAATCAGGCTAAATATATGGGAGAAGACTCAAGAGGTTTTAATGAGTTTGTGGGAATACAGAGAGTTGTTGACGCCTTAAGGCAAGACAACTCTACAGCGGTTATCTTATCTCCACCCTGGATTGGTGATTATAGTTTTGCATTTGTTTTTGAGAAACAAGGCAAGGTTGTTCGAGAACATATTGTTAGGTACACAGAAGAAAAAGGAGATCTAAGCACAAGCGCTCAGATAAGCAAAAATCTTGAGGCTTTGGGATTGAGGGGTTTGGGTGTTTATCAAAGCACCAATGACTTTGTCTCCACCCCGTTCTTAGGAGATGTTCCCGCAGAGCTTGTTCTTGAGAGTTTGGGTTTAGATTATGAAGAGATAACTCGTTCAAAGAAGATAGAACAACTTTACGAACAAAGACTCCAACCAATTTTGGATAAATACCTGTTTTATATAAAGAATGAAGACGTCAGCAGAGCATTGTTTGAGCTGCATCTAGCCTACTCCTTAGCTCAAACAATAAGAAAAGATATGGAGCTCGATAGTAACTTGACAACCGGCCGTTATAAACTAACAAACTCACAAGAGCTCAATCTTGATACAGTTGTTCCGATAACTGAGGGTAGCTGTCCTGTGTTGAGTAGATCTGTGGACGATACAAGCATAACCTCACCAAGCACGAGTTTATCTCATATGGCTGGAGGAATGGAGTTTTCTGGAGGTGTGGTGACAGCTCAAGAATCTAGTGACGACACAACAACAGTTGTGTGTCCAAAGTGTGGAGCGGTTGTTGCCGTATCGCGTAGTGATGTGAGGAAGACGCATGTTGTTCAATGTCCACACTGTCATTATCAGGTTAGTGGTTGTGATGCAGACTCTATTGCTTCAGTAAAACATTAAACAAGCACTGTTTTATCTTTTTTTTCGTATTTTCTAGTCAAGGCGTACAAAAAATCAGAGAGTCGGTTGAGGTATTTAACGCTTAAAGAAAACACTTCTGGTTTTATCTCCTTTTTTGCCGCAACAATTCTTCTTTCTGCTCGACGACAGATACTTCGGACAATATGAGAAAGAGTTATAACCGGCGCCTGTCCAGGTAAAATAAACCTATTAAGTTGTAACCTATTTGACAATATCTTATCTATATATTGTTCAATTTTTTTAACAGAGTTGTTTACACTCTCTAGATCTGTTTCAGCTCCAGAAAGTGAGGCCATTATCAGGTATAAATCTTTCTGAGCACCGACAATTACATCTTTATCATCTTTACCAACCTTGTGTGTTAGATGACCTAAAAATGATGTCAGCTCATCTATGGTTCCGATAGCCTCAATAACAGGATTGTCCTTACTGACTTTTTTTCCACCGAAAAGAGTTGTTGTTCCTGTGTCCCCCTTCTTTGTGTAAATCATCTTATTTCGTTTTAATTAACACTCTGAGTATCCACAGCTGTAACATTTTTTACACCCCTCTTCATTAACCAGCGTTGCTTCTCCGCAAGCAGGACAGATATCAAAGTTACTGTTTTTCTTAAACTCGATTAGTGATGGTTGTAATGTTTTATGAGTTATATCAACCTCACCGCCATTGTTATCCTCCACAACGACCTTTTCATTAAGCTTGAAATGCGTGGATAAAACTTTAGCTAGCGCATCAGGTAAACTTTTGATTTTGTTCTTACCAAACCCTAACACTCTTGATCCACCTATACCTTCTAACTGATCAATAATCTCAAGCACTCTTTTGTGTGTTGGAATTGTGGACGAGAAACGTAGAGCCAGTGAGATTAATCTTCCCATTCCTTCAGCCATGGCGTAAATATCTGATCCAGCCTTGCCAACGTTTACAAAAACCTCTAATGGTTCTCCTCCTCCATTGGTGTTGATTGTGATAAAGGCGACGCCAACAGGAGTCTCGATTCTGTAAGTTGAGCCTTTAACCACAACAGGTCGTGGTTTTATTATGTACTTAGGCTCCTGTTTTTTAGGCTTATCATTATTATCCTCCTTTTTTGTTAAAACCCCTGGTCTTGAGCCTTCTCTCATATAGGTAATACCCTTACATCCTAGGTCATATGCCAGTGTGTAAAGCTTCTTTACATCTTCAATACTGTGAGTTTTGGGTGCGTTTACTGTTTTGGAGATAGAGGCATCAACATATTTTTGAATTGCTGCCTGAACCTTAATATGCTCTTCTGGTGTTAGAGTGCTGGCGTTAGCAAACCACTCAGGTTTTTTAACCTTGCCGGCCTCGAAATCCTCTTTGTGTTTCTTGTACCATTCTTCCCAAAGATGATGTCTAATAACATGTTCACCTAACCTATCTCTGCGCACAAACTCGAACTCAAACACAGGCTCAATTCCAGATGTTGTTCCTGCCATTAAAGATGTTGAGCCTGTTGGTGCTTGCATAAGCAACAGAGAATTTCTTACCCCGTATTTCTTAATATCATTTTGAATATCCTTTGGTAATTGCTGGATAAATTTTCCTTTTGGGTACAGCTTTTTATCGAACTTTGGGAAAGCTCCTTTTTCTTTTGCCAACTCAACAGAGGTTCTGTATGCCTCATCTCTTATGATTTTATAGATCTTTTCTATAAACTTTATAGACTTATCACTACCATATCTCATATGGAGCTTTATTAATGTGTCTCCTAACCCCATGGTTCCTAATCCCAGTCTTCTTTCTCCGTTAAGTTGCATTTTTTTAATACCGTCAAAGATATATGGATCCATATCTATGACTATGTCTTGAAAGCGGACCGCAATAGGAACGATTTTTTTAAGCGTTTTAAAATCAAACCTACCTTTTTTATCTATATTGGAGTACTTTACAAGGTTTGATAGATTTATTGATCCCAGATTACATACTCCATAAGGAGGCAAACCTTCTTCTCCACAAGGATTGACACAATTTATTTTGTTCCAGTACCAGTTATTATGCCATTTGTTGTATCTCTCAGTAAAAACAACCCCTGGTTCTGCAGAGTTCCAAGCAGCGCTAGCTATCATATCCCAGATCTTTCTTGCCTTTACCACTTTATGGACATTAATCTTTTTACCTAATTTTTTCCACTCCTGTATATCACCATTCCACAACTCATCATAATCTGGGTCATTTGTGTCCGGAAAGACTAAAGCCCAGTCACCGTCATTTTTTACAGCGCTCATAAAGCTGTCAGAGATGTTTATTGATAGATTTGCACCATTAATACGCGAGAGATCTTTTTTAACAGTGATAAATTCTTCTATATCTGGATGCCAGTCCCAGAGCATAAGCATAAGCGCTCCTCGACGTGACCCTCCTTGTTGGATTATGTCCTTGGTTGCAACAGAAAAAAGCTCTGCCCAGTTAACTGGACCGGAAGAGAAACCGTTAACCTTTTTAACTCTTGCTCCTCTTGGTCTTAAGGACGACATGTTAATACCAACACCACCGCCTCTAGCCATAATCTCAACCATTTGTTTTAGTGTTTCTAAGATTCCTCCCCGTGAGTCTTTGGGGCTTGGGATTACAAAACAATTATAATACGTAACATTAAACCCTGATCCTGCTCCAGCTAAAATTCTTCCACCAGGAACATACTTAAAGTTTTTCATTGCCCAATAAAAGTCTTTTTCCAGCTTTTTATGTAGGGATTTGTTTTCGTCGTTTATAGCTACAGAATGAGCTACACGATGCCACATATCCTCTGGTCTTAGCTCTGTGGGATTACCATTTTTATCTTTTAACGAATAACGATCTAAGAAGACCTTTTCAGATATTTTACTGAGTTTCATATACTTTTATTGGGAAATTTATAACACCTTTTTTAACTCTTTCTCAAACTCATCTATGTCCACAAATCTTTTAAACACAGATGCAAATCTAATATACGCAACCTTATCTAATCTTTTCAGTTGTCGTGCCACAATTTGCCCGATTGTTTTACTCTCTACCTCTGTTGTGTCCTTTTGTCTGATGGTTGACTCCGTCTTTTGCACAATCTCATCTATTTGCTGTGCAGTTATCTTTGTCTTACCTGTCGCCTTCAATATTCCACTCTTTAATTTTTCTGCACTAAACCTCTCTCTTCTGCCATCACGCTTTATTACCAAAATAGGACTAAACTCAACCCTTTCGTAAGTTGTAAATCTTTTTCCACATTTCGGACACTGTCTCCTTCTTCTTATTGCGGTTCCATCAGAAACCACTCTGGTCTCAATAACATCGGTATCGGCGTTTTGACAAAAAATACACTTCATATAGTGGTATTCAACACTTTAAAACACTACTCCTAGTTTTGCAAGAGGTATAAATATATACAAACTATATCAATA
>JALWZV010000050.1 GCA_027002315.1 Candidatus Roizmanbacteria bacterium
ATGCAGATTAGTAAGAATAAGCTTGAGATAATATAACGGGAAGTGGCTCAGATGTTCAATGAGACTAGCTCTTTTGAACGAAGTGAAAAAAGAGCAAAAGTCGAATTAACCCTCCGAATCGGAGGGGTAAAGGTGTGTAAAATAGAAGTATATTGAGATAGCCGGGGTGTTGGAATGGTAGACAAGCAGGACTTAAAATCCTGTGGCCGAATAGGCCGTGAGGGTTCGAGTCCCTCTCCCGGCACGAAAGGAAAACCGTCATTGCGAGCCTGCCTGCCGCAGGCAGGGAGCGAACGAAGCAAGCGACGTGGCAATCCCCGCCGTTATGTGTTTTAACATAATTATGGAGAATTAAACAGAGATTGGTTTTATTCTCGTATAGGCGGAGATCGCTTCGTCAGTCGCCGAATCTGACTCGACTCCTTCCTCGCGATGACGTTAAAGTTTAAAGTTGGTGTATTAAACAAATAACAGTGATATGAATTGATAAGAGTAGGTTTGAGTAAAGAACAACGGGAAGTGGCTCAGATGTTCAATGAGACTAGCTCTTTTGAACGAAGTGAAAAAAGAGCAAAAGTCAAATTAACCCTCCGAAAGTTTCGAGTTAAGACGTCGAGCGAATAGCGATGAGTTCAGTCTTAACGATGAGTTTAAAAACTGAAGGAGGATGGTTGAGGTTTTAACGAAATGCAGATTAGTAAGAATAAGCTTGAGATAATATAACGGGAAGTGGCTCAGATGTTCAATGAGACTAGCTCTTTTGAACGAAGTGAAAAAAGAGCAAAAGTCGAATTAACCCTCCGAATCGGAGGGGCAACTCTTTGAAGGTGTGAAGTTAAAAAGGTTTGGGATAGAAAAACAACGGGAAGTGGCTCAGATGGCTAGAGCGCACGCTTTGGGAGCGTGAGGTCGCGGGTTCGAGTCCCGCCTTCCCGACATAGGTGGCTGTAACTCAACTGGTAGAGTGCCTGCCTGTGGAGCAGGTTGTTGCGGGTTCAAGTCCCGTCAGCCACCCCAAGAATTTAGCAATGATCAAACAGTGTTAAAAGTTGCAAATTGGGTGAAAAACGGGTTTCCCCCTTCGCTAAAGCTACGGAGGACTAACTGTCTGTAATTCCAAGCAGAGTTGGAAACAGACAGTTGAGCAAGTCCCGTCAGCCACCCCAAGAATTTAACAATTACCAAGTAACATTAAAAATTATTAACACATAATTTACTTAACTTTCAATGACTACTTTAATAGGTTTAGGAAATTCTGAGAAGAAATATGTAAACAATCGCCATAACGTTGGCTATCTTTTTATAGATTATTTATCAGAACAACTTCAAAAAGAAACTCAACCACAGGAAATAAAGACCAGAGAAAACAAGTTATACGTCTGTCGTGTTTATGATGATTTAATCTTATGCAAAACACGGACGTTTATGAATGAGTCAGGAAAAGCTGTCCAAAAGGTAATTAAAAATTTGAAATTAGAAATTAGAAATTTACTTGTTGTCCATGATGATCTTGATATTTCTCTTGGAAAATTTAAGGTTCAGAAAGGTGTTGGGCCAAAATTACATAATGGAATAAAATCTATAGAGCAATATCTGCACACGAAAAACTTCTGGAGAGTAAGAATAGGTGTAGATAATCGTAACCCGGATCAAAAAATAAATGGCGAACGCTACGTACTGCAAAATTTCTTACCCGAAGAAAGAAAAACCTTAAAAAACACTTTTCAGAAAATCAAAAGCTTTCTTTATTTGAAAATAAAAACTTAAGTTAAGTTTCACTTTCAGAAGGAAGTCTAAAAAATATTAAAGCATCATCTGATTCATGTTGTTCTCTCATTCTTTCATTATCCCAATGCCTACGATTTAAAAACAACAAGTTTTTTATAGCATAAGATTCAGGAGAATAAGGAAAGACCACTGCCGTTTCTCTAACATTACGTTGCAGGCTTAATCTTTTACTATCACCGCCAGGCATTACATGAACAACTCTTTTTTTTTCCATTTGTTCCGATAAATTAGTCACAAGTGAAGAGACTTTTCCTCTATCCGATTCATCAAAATATTCTGCATACCAATCCAACACCAATCCCATATTAATACTCATAGCTGTATAACCATCTTTGACTAAGGATACAATCCTTTTAATCTTTTTAATAACAGACTCTACATCACTTGACAATCTCTCCTTTCTGTAACCGTGAAGCACATTTAAGAAAAAATCACTCCAATTTTGATCTAAATATGGGCTTGCAGAAGGCAACGACTCTGTTACCACTCGAACGACCAAACCAATCAGTTTATCATCAATAGAACCATCTTGTCCAGCAAGACTCATTATTTTATCTCTACAACTACCGCTTCCAATCCTATGAATAAGTGTTCTCTGTATTAAAGAATACCACTTGGCAGGTAAGTATTTTTCATTAGGGTTAACACCTAACGCTTTGTAAAGCTCTAACTTTATATTCTGCTTTCGTTTGTCTTCATAGTCAGGGCTACTCAATTCTTCTAGTCGTTTTGCTCCCTCTACTGCTAACCGTCTCATCTCATCAGGCACGCTCTCTCTCGACGCGTTAGCCAAGCTTTTCAGTCCAAGCATTCCAACTGCAACAGAGCCAAAATTCTCACCTATTAAACCAAGCAAACCTTCTCTGTATAGATACCTTAAAACAACAAGTTTTTTATACCGAGCAACCGCCTCTTGACGCTCACCAATGCCTTTTACAGAACTTAAAAACTCAATGTCTTGATTTATCCTCTCCAACACTGTCTCGCCAACAACCTTAGTTATCCCTTCAAAAAGCTCGTCAACACTACCAAAATTGCTAATAAAATCATCAACAAATTTTCTCTTCTCTTCTACTGAAATATTTGAAGTATTATCATTTTCTTCACCCTCAAAAAGCAGGTTTATAGCTTCATCCTCGTAAGGTTGATACTTCTCTTTTTTAACAAAGGAAAGTTTTCGCCGAAGAAGTCCTTTTCTTGCAACAATTTTACCTCTATCGGGAAGCCAATCGCTTTCACTTATTTTCTCGCCTTCCTGACTCCTTCCTATCACCCCTAAAAACCTTTTTTGAATTTCGCTATCCTTATTACCTGCAACTACACCAGATTGAGACCCTGTCTCAATTTTCTGAGCTAAACCCTCAAGGTATGCTCCTCTCCACTCTAAGTACTCTCTTTCTTCCTGAATCTCTTTCTTAACTCTCCTGTCACTTTCCTCATTTACCCACTCCTCAGCTATATCAACTAAACTATACTTAATCCACTCGTCTAAAGGAGGCCTTTCTCCTCTCAGTATCCAGCCTAAAAATAGGTTATCTCTCTCTTGAGGTTCGTTCAATAACCTTTCTATTTTATGCACTTGCTCTCGTCTTAAAAGAGATTTCCATTTTAACTTATATTCCAATTCCTCTCTTTCTTCTTGACTAATCAATCCTTTATCGCTCCACATTAATCTTGCTCCTCTTAAGAAAAATCCTTCAACACCCTCGTTATCTAAAATCTCACTAGTGTGTTTAAAGATAGTCTCAAAATTAACCTTTTCTGTAGGGTGTACTTTTTCACTCATAATAAGTAAAAAAACTTTTACTTATTATACCACACGACTATCCTATAATAAAAATTAACTCAGCTTTATTCATAAACTTAATCTTTCAACTAAAACTTATCCTCTCATGATATAATAAGGAATTATGAAAGTTTTATATCTTTATATGTTCCCTCTTTGGGGGAATGGCTCCGGTGCTTGGTTGCGAAGATTGATTTATCACTTGCAAGAAAATTATCCTAGTGGTTTTGAGGGTTATATTGTTGCTCCCGAAAGGAGAAAGTTAAAATTCGTAAAAATAAGAGCTTTAAGACCACCTGCTATGGGAGTCTTTGTTGGTAACCCTGAACTACCAGGTGTAAAAAAATATTCACGAATGAAAACGCAAGATTTGATAAAAATATTTAATTATTATCTTACCGAGTCTGCTAAAATTGTTGAAAAATTCAAACCAGATGTTATCCACGCTTTTCATACTGCTTTTCTTCCCCCTGTTGCCCGCTCTTTAGCTAACTTCTATAAAATCCCTTTTATCGTTACCACTCATGGAAGTGATCTTTACTATTTCGAAGAAGATACGCGTTGGAAGTCGCTAATGGGTGATGCTTCAAATAAAGCTACTTTTATCACTGCTAACAGTAATTTTACTCGTAATTGGTATTTAAAAATGTTTGGTAAACACTTAAGCAAAAAAATAAAAACCATTCCTTCAGGGATAAGTAATAAGATTGATTTTAATCGCAATGTATCCTGGATTGATAAGAAATACAAATTTAAATACGATAAAATGGTTCTTTTCACAGGTCGCCTTACTGAACATAAAGGAGTCGAATATTTAATTAAAGCGGCTCGAAAAATAAAAGCAGAAATTGTCATTCTTGGTGATGGACCCGAAAGAAAATATTTGGAAAAACTCGTTACTAAATTCAAATTAGACAACATTCATATGCTCGGTTATTTCTCCCAACGGTTGGGTAAAATCAACGACTTTTATTTAAGAGCTGATATTTATGTCGGCCCATCCGTCTGGAAAGAGCCATTAGGATTAGTTATCTTAGAGGCAATGGTCCATAAAACACCTGTCATTGTTAGCCGTAAAGGGGGTGTAACAACAATTGTCAAAGATGGTTTTAATGGGTTTTTGGTTCGGGCAAAAAGTGCTAATCTTATTGCTCAAAAAGTAAATCTTCTCCTTAATAACAACAAATTGAGAAAAAAAATGGGAGAGAACGCTTACAAAACTGTTCTTAAAAGATTTAACTGGGAAAAAATCGCCACTAAGTTTTATAATCTTTATAAAAGAACAATTAAAAAATAAATTTCTATGATAGGAAAAATATCAATTATTATTCCTACTTATAAAAGAGTAGAGCAAACTCTAAAGACTATTCGATTACTTTTAAACTCTGAGGGTTTTAACACCACTTACAAAGCAGAAATCATTATCAGTGACTCCTCTCCTAGTCAAAAACTTAAAGAGAGCTTAAAGAAAAGTTTTGGCAATACAATAATCTACACAAGACCAAAAAAACCAGGTATTGCCGCTAATAAAAATTGGGGGGCAAAAACAGCCCAATATCCCCTTCTTGTCTTCTGCGACTCCGATATGGAAGTAGAAAAAAACACCCTTACTAATACCATCAAAGCTTTAAAAAACAACCCAACTGCTGGAGCTGTTGGTGGTCAAGTTGTCTGGAAAGGCGGTCCGAAAGACAAAACTCACGATCGACCAAGAAAAGAAGATCGTATGATTACTATTAATAAAACTACTTATGTTGAGGCCATATATTCAAGGTATATGGCCACCTATAAAGATATCTTCTGGCAAGTGGGCGGGTATGATGAAACTGTTTTTAATATGCGAGGCGAAGGTTCTGATCTTTCAATTCGCTACTGGCGAGCTGGTTATCCTTTGATTTACGATTCATCTATAGTTGTTCATCACGTCCATAAGGTTCAAGGTGGAATTATTCGCAACACAACTCATCCCGAATGGGGAATTGCTAAAGACCTTTTTCTTCTTGCTTATAAATACGATATTTTCGACAACGAATATCACAACTTTGCCAAAACCGTCAGATCTAATTTTAAAAGCTTACCCGATGGTTATTATCAAATAGTCCAAGGAATTGGTAAATATTTGAATTTCATCGTCCAAGTTAAACCAGAAATCGACCGGCAAAAAAAACAAATGAAACCTAAATTTAATTTTAGATTTTTAGAAATTTTTTCTCAAGAGAAACTTTTTCAACAATGTATTCATCAAGCAGAAAAAAGAATTTCACCGGCAAGAAAAATACTTTTCTAACCATTTAATTGCAATCTCTCCTTTTTTTTATTATCATTACAATAAAGAATGACTAAAAAAAAGTTGAAAATTGCTCAGTTAGTTCTTCCGTGGATAAAACTACCGCCATCCGGATACGCTGGTACCGAAAGAGTTGTTTATAATCTTACCGAAGAGCTAGTTAAACACGGCCATCAAGTAACGCTTTTTTCTGTTGGGGAATCTAAAACCTCAGCCAAATTAACATTTGTTTTCAAAAAAGCCTTTGGCCTTCAACCTCAAGTTATGAAAACTATAAAATCTTCTTTCAAACCTTGGGTTCATGTGGCTAACTGTTTTGAGCAACAAGATCAGTTTGACATTATTCACTCCCATGCCCAGTTTTTAGCTCTTCCTTTTGCAACTATTGCTAAGACACCATCTGTTCATACCTTTCATCGCAGTTATAAATTCGCTAAACAAGATGAAACAGATTTTGTTTTAAGATATGCAAAAAAATTGAATTTCGTTTCCATTAGTAATTCTCAACGAACGTTAGATTTAAATTTTGTTGCTACCGTGTACAATGGTATTGATATTAATAAATTCAAACCGGCCAAAAATCCAAAAAGAAACTATCTTTTTTGGGCAGGAAGAGTTACTGAAAAAAAAGGACCAAAAGAAGCAATAAGAATTGCTAAAGCTCTCGATTATCCTTTAGTCATCGCTGGTAAAATTACCGAACCGGAGTATTTTGAAAGATATATTAAAAAAGAAATTAGTACTTCTTTAATAAAGTTTGTTGGGGAGGTTCGTGAAAAAGAGATGATAGGGTATTTTCAACAAGCAAAATTAACCCTTTTCCCTATAAAATGGAATGAACCATTCGGATTAATACCTGTAGAATCAATGGCCTGTGGTACGCCAGTTGTCGCTTATGCCAACGGTGGAGTAAAAGAAACGATTATTAACAAAAGGACGGGTTTTTTAATCAATGAAAAAGAAGGGATTGATAAACTAATAGAAAAAACAAAGGTTATCTTAAATATGACTCAAACTCAATATAATGCTTTCTGCAAACAAGCAAGAGTACACGTTATAAATAACTTCAGTGTTAGCAAAATGACTAACGATTATGAAAAAATATATTACAAAATACTCGGATTATAAAGAGAACTTTGCACCTGTGCTAAAATGAAGAAACAAATCTTTACTTGATAAAAAAATAATTGATAAATAATACATTCACGTAATTAAAAACTTATCAAATAACAATTAATTACCACCAATCTTTTCTAGATCTAGGATCCATAAATGAACCTGTATCTCGAATTGTCACCTGTACCATGTTGCTATTTGCAACCCCTACAACTTCTTTACCTTTTAAAGCTGGTAAATAATGACGACCCTCAGAATTTAATCTGTTATACAAACTCAATAAATTAGCGTCAACGCAAAAATGTAAAATATGAACTGTGTACCCAGTTACCACATTATCTTCACGTGTGTATTTTAAGGTGATACTATCATTATCAGCATAAAGAACCATCACTTGATATCCTTGCCCTATATCATAACCAGATCTAGGAACACGTATCTCCGTATAAGCATTAGTTTCCAGACCAATGAGTGTTACTGGATAAGGACTGGTTAATAAATCTCCTCGCGTATTCGTGGACCAGTTCCAGTCATAGACTTGATAAGTATGAGTAATTCGAGGAAAAGCTGATCCCGCGACTAAAGTTGTAAATTTTGGAGGAACTTCATTAGGATCAACAGGACCACTGTAATCGACTAACTCTAGTCTTTCGTTATTCTCTTTAAAACCTCGAATTTTTATATTTAGATCAGGATGACTTTCTGCTGGTCTATCTGTAGGATTAGACAAAACCGATATGGAGTTGTAATTTCTACCAGAACTTTGAGGACAGGTTATGGGAGCTTGAGTTGGCTGCGTTGTTGGAGTTGGTGTTGAGGTGTTGGTTGGAATTGGTGGGGATGTTGATTGTGTTGTTAAAGGTGTACTTGTTGGTGTTTGATAAGAGGTGGGGTATGTTTGGGGTTGTGTTACTGTCGGTCTAAATGAAGGATAAGTTGTAATCATAGGAGAAGATGTTGGTTGTTGATGTGGAGAGGTTGGAAAACGAGATGGTGGTTGAATAGAAACATAGTTGTTGTTTGATGAAGAAGAGCTTGGTGGAGTTGAACCTCGTCTTGGAAAAAAAGTGTGTACAGTAAAAACACGAGTAAGTACCACTCTTTTTTTAAAGATGTTTTTAACACCACTTGCAAAGTTATGCCCTATTTGCTTTACTCTTCGAGAAGATTTGCTAAAAAAACTATAGTCTACCTTAGGAGAGTTTCTTGTAAATATATATTTACTTAACACCACTGTTACGGCTAAAGATGCAAATATCGAAATAAATACTCTACCCAAAAGAAAATTTTTATATAAAATGTTCTCTTTTAACTTTTTAAATTTTGTGTGCATGTTCATCTTTTGCTCAATATATGTAAAACTTCATTAAAAACCTTGTGTTCGTGTGAAGATGTTGTGTCAATCTTCCTCATCATGTCGTCAACATCAAATCTCTCTCTGTTAACCGTCCTGTTTTCATCTATCTCATTACCTGTTAAGTGTTGTTCCACTCCTAGTAACCCATTAATATAAATATTTGTCACTCCAGGAACTTTAAGACCAGCGCTTAGTATATCGATGTAATGCTTAAACGAATCTCCCGTCACCGTTGCATCTTTAACTAAACTCCACGGTGTTGAACAAACCTCAGATATATATCTCTCTCCTCCAGGACGCATAGCCCAGTTGGTTAGAACCCCCTTCTCCTTCAAAAAGTTAGCGAACTTATCGATCTCCGATGATGAAAGGATTCCATGCAATGTCTTAAGCTCCAATCCATCATGGCTTCCAAAAATTGTGGTTACTTGTTTATTCCCTAAAACTTTAATCTTGTCTATCCAGGTTGTAAAGTAAGAAAAATCTTGTTTATACAAAGAATATAAATATAAAGGGAAGAATGCGTACTGAAAAACATAATCTGCAACACCTTGTTTAACAAAACTCGACATCTTTTCAATAGATGTTTTTGCCTCTATTACCAATTTTGTATCAGGAGCAACATCATTTAAAACTATACGTAATATTCTGATAATATCATAGACCTGCGGTAAATATGCACAGTTTGTCCCTAACTCTTTCCAGATCATAGCAGCTGCATCAAGGCGAATATATGTTATTCCTTGAGAAACATAAAACAACAGTACCTTAATTATCTCTAACAAAACATTTGGGTTTTTATAATTTAGATCTACCTGTCTTGTCATTCTGATTTTATCTTTGGAGGGGCGCGAAAATGTTGTCCACACCCAACCCTTCCCTAGAACTTTAGCTCCTGAAGGAAGGCTTTCACCAAGCACAGCAAAAAGATTGTTCCCATACTCATAACATATATAAGGAGTTAGAACTGGAGTGCTCCGAGGACGGTTAATCTTACTTAACTCTGTATCACTAGGCTTGTTATCATCAGAAAACGCTATTACAAAATCTTTGTATGCTGCATAGTTGTTATACCTACTATCACTTTTATCAAGATGACGCTCTATTAATGCTCCTTGAACATAGCTACTATTAGCAGACACGTGATTTAAAACTAATCCTGTCATTAATTTAAAATTCTGTCCTAGAGCAGCAATGTCAGACCAATCTCCATACTCAATATCCACTTTATAATAATCTAAAATAGAAAATCCTCTATCTGTGTCCCAAGGGTAGAAAGGTAAAATATGCAAAATACTAAAATATCTATGTAGCTCATATCTCTGTAAGAATTGATTTAATAGTTGTAAAGTAGGGACTAGCTTTTTACCACCATCCCCTACAAATGTGTCAGGATACACACTCAGTGCCACTTCCTTACTCACTTCTATATCTCTTGGTCTTGTTTGTTGAAAGTATGAGTATTTACTTATTATCTTAGACAATTTGTCGATTACTTTCTGAACATCATAGTCAGGATAAAGACGATTGAATATCGTCGTGAGTTTATTTCTGTCCATTTTCATTTAAAACTTAAGTGCGCTTTCTGAGGAAGAGTTTTTCCTCCAACCTCAACAGTTAAATAGTACTCTCCTGGAACAATAGATGAAATATCAAAAACTGCTTTGCCAAAATTATCAGTCTGAGGTAACACCGACTCTACGGCTAGATGAGTCGTGTTGTTAATAAAAACTTTTTTATTAGGAACACCCAATCCTTGATTATTTAAAACAAAGATTGTTAAACGTATCCTCTCTTTTCCATTGGCTCTTGCTTGTAGTGGTGACACAAAAAGATATGAGTTATCTACAGAGATACTCTCAACGCTAGTATTGGCCCTGGTCTTAATAAAACCTATCTTGTAAAACCAAAAGAAAGAAGCTGTTAATAAAGATATAACTATAAACCCAGATATCAATAGAAAAGCTTTGCGCATATACTAAAAGTATATCACAAGTTATTGAGGTCTGATTCTATGGAATCAAGGTCTTTATCTATATTTTGAATATCTGTGGAGTTTAGGTCTTTCTCCAAACTGTCCAGCGTTACTTTTTTTGACTCTTTAGTAACAGTAACACTTACAGTTTTAGTGGGAGTTAAGGTATTTGTTATTCGCGTTCCTATTTTTAAGGGGTTATTAGAGTTTCCTTTTTGAAAAAAGTACATATAAGCAAAAAATATCAATCCAATTCCTATCACTATCATTATTACAATAGCTATTAATCTCCACATGTTTTGAGTGCTATTATCTGTAATATTATTGCTAGCATTCTCTGGTTGATATTGAGTTTCAGTAGAAACGCTATTATTCATAATTATTTACTAAAATTTAATCCTGATGGAACTGGCGAAACTATCTTTGTAATAAAAGGTGTGATTGGTGTAATTACACGAGAAATCTTAGGTGTTGGACTTAATAGACCCATACTTTTAAGCTCCTCTATTAAAGCCAGAACATCATCCTTTAGTTGCAAAAGTTGAATCTTTAACTCCTTCAAATCCTCTCTCAACTGTTTGTACTCATCCATCATCTCTTTTCGTAAAACTCGTAGATCAGCTACAGAATCAACCTGTGGAGTATAATCTTTATTTTTTTGTTCGGCGAGATGTGTTCTTATCACCGCTATCTCTGCCCTTGCGTTTGCAATTCCTTCTTCTACTTGGGATGTGTCAGCTCCTGAACTCTTAAATTCTTTAGTTTTTTCTTCTACTTTGTCTAAAATTCTCTCTATTTTGTCAAGAATCTCCCCAATTCTTACCACCACTCTCTCATTGAAATTAGCCAGATTTTGATTAACTCTTTCTACTATTCTTTTCTTTCTTTCATTTTTTATCTGTTCTATCCTGTTTTTAAACTCCTCTCTAATTTTTTGAGCCTCTTCCCTGCTAATTCTTGTAACAGATGGGGTTATTGTATTATTAAAGGTGGGAATCAAGGTTACTACCGGGACAGTTACTTTTGGGATCTTTAACGACTGGACAGTTTTTGTAACAATCACAGCTGGAGATACAGAAACAGTTACAGGAACGCTTGTTGGTACAGAGGTAAGCATTCTCTGTCCCGCGACATTCTCCATACGAAAGGTAAAAGCGGACACATGGGAAGTAAGAGTGCATAAAATTACCGTTAAGATTGTGAACTTTATTATTCTTTTCATGTTGTAAATGATAGCATAAAAAGTTGCTTCTTGTCAATATAACCAAATCATGATGTCTAGTATCTAGCATTTTGTATATAGTACGCCATCGCAAGTTTTCTTGCACAGACAGAAAGTAGGGGTCGATCTTGTGTCGACCCATTAATCAACGAGGACAATTAATAGATTTTATATAGCACGTCATTGCGAGCCTGCCTACCGCAGGCAGGGAGTGAACGGAGTGAACGACGTGGCAATCTCCGACCATATGAGAATAAAATTAACCTTTGTCTTTAATTTTTCATAAGTTGTATTAAAAAGAACATAACGGCGGAGATCGCCACGCTCTCCCGACGAGTCGGGATCGCTCGCGATGACGTGAGAGAATAGTCATTGCGAGAAGTGAACAAAGAGAGCGACGTGGCAATCTCCGCCTACATGAGAACAAAACCAACCTTTGTTAGATTTAACTCGATGAAATTAAATATTCGTTATAATAGACCTATGCAATCTGTCAGTGATGTTTTAAAGAAATTTGATCCTTTAAAAGATAAGTATATCTCAAGAGAGTATCAGTCCTTTGGAATATATCTATCAAAAAAGCTTGGAGATGAAAGAAGAAAGGCTTTATACATAAAAATGTCACGTGATATTCCAAGATCTGTACTGGAAGAGGCACTGAGATTTGTAATTGATGCTAAAGCAAGGAATAAAGCAGCTCTGTTTATGTGGAAGTTAAAAGAATTAGGTGTTTTTAAAAAAAAGAAAAAGACTAAAAAAATTAAACGCAACTGAGCTATCCTAGATACTTTTTTTTCAAGTATTGCAACAAAGGTTTCGGTGAAAAATCACGTTTAAAAACCTTTTTTAGAACTTTCTTTGTTGTGTAAACGCCACCGAATCTATGAATATTTTCTTTCAACCAACTCTTAACTTGATCAAGCTGATCTTGGGTTATTAAGGAATCAATTTTTCCAACTTGATACTCTAACTCTTCCCTCCATACACCAGACAAGAATGTTCCCAAAGAGTATGTCGGAAAATAACCAAACGACCCCATACTCCAGTGAACATCCTGGAGTACTCCGTCAGAATTGGTTTTCGGGACTACTCCTAATAACTTTTTCATCTTTACTTTCCAAACCTCAGGTAAATCTCTTACATTAATCTTTCGATTAATTAAATTTCTTTCTATATCAAAGCGTAGTTTAATATGAAAATGATAGGTAATCTCGTCAGCGTCAACTCTGATCAGACCTGGCTGAACAGAGTTAAAGTAAAAATAAAGGTCTTGAACAGAAAGTTTTTCGAACTCTGAACCCAATCTCACAAAATCTTTATAAAAATGTTCTATAAACTTTATATTTTTCCCGATAAAATTCTCCCAAAATCGTGACTGAGACTCTCCCATTCCCAAAGACTCCAAACTACAAGCAGGGGTATGTTTTAGCTTTTCATCACACTGCATATGATGTAAAGCATGTCCAAACTCGTGAATAGTCGAGGAGATTGACTCTGCAAAGTTGTGATCATGATAACGAGTTGTTATTCTCGTGTCATCGTAACCTATATACTGAGTAAAAGGGTGAGCTGAGACATCAAGTCTCATACGATTAAAATCTGCCTGAAAAAATTTAAGTATTTCTTTGTTAACTTTTCTTAATTTGGACTCATCATAACTTAGTTGTTTTAAAGGATGTTCTCCATAAAATTTTGTTTTCTTTACTTTGCTTAAAATAACCTTAATCTCCGGAATTATACTGTCAAAGAATTTATCAACCTCTTTAGTTAGCCACCCTTCTTCATATAAATCTAACAACGCATCATAAGGCTCGTTTTTATAACCTAATCTTTCAGCCATCTCTATGTTATACTCGACTATTTTATTGAGGTAAGGTTCAAATAACTTAAAATTATCTTGTTTTCTCGCGTTCTGCCAAACAATCTGTGCTACATTGGTTAACTTTGTAAAGCTTTCTAAAAACGATGAGGGAAGTTTCTCGTAAAATCTTAGTGATCTTTTTAGATGATGGATAACCGCTTTTTCTACATCATTAAGGTTCTTCTCTTTCTCTGCCTTGTGAACTAAAGCGACAAATTCTTTGTCCGTTAGCATTTTTTGAGAAAGAGTTCCTACTTTAGCTAAAACTAATCCGCGCTCTTCGGCGGCTTTTACAGGCATATATGTATGCAAATCCCAACCAGCTAAAGAAGATAAATATCCCAATGACCAAATATCTAAGTATTTCTTAAGTATTTGTTTAATTACCTTATTCTTAAAAACAAACTTACTCATATGGGTTAAATTATAATGGATAGAGTTTAAAAAAGAATAACGAACAACGAATGAAAAATGAAGATCAACGATTGAAGATTGAAGAATGATGAATGAAGATAAAATTTCTAATTTCTAATGACCTAATTAATCTAATTACTAAACAAGTCCCAATTTTCAATGTTCCAAACCTACAAAAATGAAAAATGCAAAATGAAAAATTAAAAATGGCAATCCCCACCTGCCAAAACCTGGCACTGGCGGGCAGGCAAAATTAAAAATTTTTAATTTTGAACTGCCTGTTCCGTTTTCGGGATAATTTTACATTTTTAACTTTTAATTTTTAATTTAACCAAAATCTAACCTAACAAAGATTGATTTTGTTTTCACACAGGCGGAGATCACTTCGTCACTCACCGAGTCTGACTCGGTTCGGTTCGCTCCCTACCTGCGGTAGGCAGGCTCGCAATAACGTGCTATATGCTATATACGAAATACTAAATACTAAACATCAAACGATTTAAATATTAGATATAATTCTATCTAGTATTGCTTTTGAACAATGAAATTAGGAATTAGATTAATTAGAAATTTATCTGCCGATGAGGCAGATTAGTAACTTTTTATGTCTACACTTGTTGGTATTGACGAGGTTGGAAGAGGATCACTAGCTGGTGATATGTACATCGGCGTGTGCTTGATTGACGAAAGCTCAACACTATTCCCTATCTTCTCAAAGTTTAAAATCGGAAAGAATTTAAATTTACTACTGGATAAAAAGAAAAAAGTATATGTAAGGGATAGTAAAAAACTCACCTCCAAACAACGAGAAAGGGCGATGCTGTTCTTAAGGGATAAAGTCTCGTATGGAGTGGTAAAAATCTCTGTACTTAAAATAGAAAAAGATGGACTATCAAGGGCATTCAAGGATGGTGTTAAAAAGATTTTAGAATGGGTAAGAGAACGCTCCCAACCCAAACAAACAAAGGTATTTGTGGATGGAATTACAACTTTAGATGATACAAAAAAGCTATCTGTGCAGTTTATAAAAAAAGCTGACAACTCCATTCCCATAGTAGCCGCAGCCTCAATCTTTGCTAAGGTAACACGCGATAGCTATATGAAAAAGCTGCATCTAAATTTCCCAATGTATAACTGGAAAAATAATGTTGGTTATGGAACGAAAGAGCACATCGAGGCGATTAAAAAATACGGAGTAACAAAATACCACAGAATGTCATTTTTAAAGAAGATTTTGAAGTTGCACTAAAAATCAGAACTTACTATTATATCAATATGAAAACTGTTGGAATATTTTTATCAATATTTATATTTACCTTTATTATTTTTTATCTAATAGTTATAAAATTTATATTAAGTCCCAAACAAAACACCAATCACATTAACTCAACCTCACAATCTCACTATAATAAACTCGACATAAACAGAGATGGAAAGGTAAATTACACCGACGTACAAATTATTAATAACTCCGTTGGGTGTAAATCCATAGATCCTTGCTGGCATAAGGTTGTTGGGAAAACGTTGGATGGAGATAACCCAATTTATAACTCCGATCTTGATTTAAATAATAAACTACACACGGGCTAAAGCCCGTGGTTTTTATACTTCCTCCTGTGGCATAATTTCTTTGTTTTCTTTGATATATGTTTTTATAACTTCATAGTTAACTTTACCTACTGTCTCGGCAAAATAGCCATCTGCCCAAAAACTCTTTCCCCATAAGAATTCTTTTATCTCGGGGAATTCTTTCCTTAGTTTCTTACTACTTCCTCCCTTTAGATATCTTACTGCCTCTGATATGCTTATGTTTGCCTGAAGCTGAACTATCATGTGTATGTGATCTTTCATAACTTTAAGTTCTTCTATCCACCATCT
>JALWZV010000051.1 GCA_027002315.1 Candidatus Roizmanbacteria bacterium
TTACTAATCAATTTCTAATGAACTAATGTTTTAAACAATAAAAAACAAAGAATGACGAATAATGATTAAAGATTAAAGAATATATTAAATTTCTAATTGACCTAATTTCTAATTTCCAATGCAAAGCACAATTGTATCTAGTATCTTGTATTTAGTATTTAGTATCTGGTATTTAGCACGTCATCGCAAGTTTTCTTGCACAGACAGAGAGTAGGGGTCGATCTTGTGTCGACCCGTCAATCAACGAGGTTAATTAATAGATTTGTTTAGCACGTCATCGCGAGAGAATGAAATGAACGAAGCGATCTCCGCCTATATGAGAATAAAACCAATCTTTGTTTAATTTTCCATAATTATGTTAAAAACCATAACGGCGGAGATCGCTTCGCTGACGCTCGCGATGACGATATTTACAATCTTCTTTAACCTTGAAGGTTTTAGTACGTTTACTACCATAACGGCGGGGATTGTAACGATAAGATTCTAAGAGTGGAGATTATCACGATATTTACATATCTGAGATTGTTGAAATAGTTAAGGTATAGATTTTTTTGAATTTTTCTGTATAATTACTAAACTATGATGTTTGCAGTAATTAAAACAGGCGGAAAACAATACTTAGTCAAAAAAGACGATGAGTTATATGTGGACAACTTAGGATTAGAGCAAGGAAAGAAAACCGACGTAGATATGTTGGCCATGTTTGACACGGAGACAAAAAAAGTTGAGTTAGGAAAACCTGTTTTAGATAAGAAAGTTAAGATAGAGGTTTTAGAAAATTTAAAAGGAGATAAGATTAGAGTAGCAAGATTTAAGTCTAAAGTTAGATACAGAAAAGTTAGAGGTTATAGACACTCATTGTCTAAGATAAAAGTTGTAAAAATATAATTTAAAGATGGCGCATACTAAAGCTCAAAAAACAGTTAAAGGAAATAAAGACTCAATCTCAAAAAGACTAGGAGTAAAGATATATGGAGGTCAAGTAGCAAATCCTGGTAACATTATCGTTAGGCAGAGAGGAACGAAGTTTTACGCAGGTGAGGGTACAATTCTTGCTACTGATTTTACGATAATGGCTACAAAAAAAGGAGTGGTTAAATTTTACAAATCAAGAGGAAAGCAGTATATTAAAATTATATAAGTTTTTAATCTAATTATGAACACTACATTATTGGTGCTGGGAGGATTAGGGCTGGTTGTCCTGTATCTAATTTTCGCTTATAACAAATTAATTGTACTGAGAACAAGAATACAAGAAGCTTTATCAAGCATCGATGTTCAGTTGAAAAGAAGAGCAGATCTGATTCCTAACTTAGTTAACACAGTAAAGGGTTACGCAAAGCATGAGAAAGGTGTTTTTGAAAATGTTACGAAGGCAAGAAGCGCTATTATGTCAGCTAAAACACCAATGGAAAAGGCAAAGGCTGATGCTGGTTTAACTATGGCTTTAAAGTCATTGTTTGCAGTAGCAGAGGCTTATCCTAACTTAAAAGCTAATGAAAATTTTCAAGATTTACAAAGACAGTTAGAAGATACCGAAGATAAAATCGCTTATTCTAGACAATTTTATAACAGCAACGTTTTAGAGTACAACACGAAAGTTTTGTCTTTTCCTATAAACCTAATCGCTGGAATCTTTGGGTTTAAGCAAGAAGAGTTTTTTAAAGCGGACGAAGGGGATAGAAAAAACGTAAAAGTAGAGTTTTAAAAAGTGACAGTATATTCTCAGATAACTGGAAATAAAAGAAGAACTTACCTTATATTCTTTTTCTTTATAGTCGTATTAGTGGGCTTTTTTTATTTAGTTGGTTATTTTGTTGACTCTTCTAATACCTTCCTTATTTTAGGCTTACTCTTTTCTATCTTTACATCTGTAGTGAGTTACTATAACTCAGATAAGATTGTTTTATATATGGCCGGAGCACGACCAGCTTCAAAAGAACAATTTTTCGATTTATATACTGTTGTTGAGAATTTATCCATGGCTACTGGTTTACCAAAGCCAAAAGTTTACGTTATTGATGATATATCTCCTAACGCTTTTGCTACTGGTAGAGATCCAAAACATGCCGTTGTTTGTGCAACAACAGGGTTATTGAGTATGTTAGATAGGGGAGAACTTGAGGGCGTTATCGCTCATGAGCTTTCTCACATCAAGAATTACGATATTTTAGTTGCAACTGTGGTAGCTGTGTTGGTCGGAACGATAGCGTTTATCAGTGATTGGGTTTTAAGATATATCTGGTGGGGAGGTTCTGACAGTGATAGAAAGGAGAGAAGTCCGTTTTTATACGGAGTATTTCTTTTATCTTTAATCTTGATGCCCATAACTGCCACCTTAATTCAGTTGGCGATATCTCGCAGAAGAGAGTATTTAGCTGATGCCTCAGCTGTTTTAATTACACGTAACCCTAAAGGATTAATAGATGCGCTGCGTAAGATCTCTGGATATCCTGTAGGTTTAAGAAGAGTCTCAACCTCCACAGCCCATCTTTTTATTGTTAATCCATTTAAAAATGGAAAGGGTTTTAGTAAATGGCTTAGTGGTCTATTTTCCACCCATCCTCCTGTTGAGAAGAGGATAGAGTTATTGGAAAAGATGTAACGCGCTAGCAGAACGTAGAGTTCTTGCGCCGGTTATCTTATTAGTTTTTTTATGGTGACTGCTCTAATACGTCATCGCGAGCGAGTGAAGCCACGTTAGACGTGGTGTAAACGAGCGTGGCGATCTCCGCCTATATGAGAGTGAAACTGGCTTTTGTTTAGTTTTTCACGGCAATATTTAAATTTCGTAACGGCGGGGATTGCTTCGTCGCTCACCGAGTTTGACTCGGTTCGTTCCTCGCAATGACTTCTCAGCCAATCCGCCTTCGCCAGCAGGCGGGGAATTTATTTAGTAATTAGGTTAATTAGGTTTAGAAATTATATCTCCACCCGTTTTTACAAAAAGAATAAAAAGTTTAGATTATTACAACAACATACAGCAACCCCCGAGGTTGGTTTAGATTTTAATTATGGAAAGGATTCTGGACACAGTTCCCGCTAAGATTATCGCTAATGATATCTCAAAAATAATTATGTAAAGTGTTTTTTTCCAACCTAATTCTTGTTTCAGAGCTGATATTGTTGCTATACACGGAATATAGAACATCGTTACCACGGATAAAGTTATCATCTGAGTATGAGAGAGTACAAGAGAGAAATTTGTTGTTCCGAGTAAACTTGCTAATGTAATAAGGATAAGTTCTTTTCTTAATATACCCAATATAAGTAATATTCCTGTGATGGAGGGCAATCCTAACCATTTTACTGTTATTGGAGAGAGTATGCTTGATATAAGACCCAGCCAGTTGAATATTTCGAGCAGTTTAATAATAACTCCTGACAGTATCACCAAAGGGGCAGCTATTAACAAAAACTCTTTGACTCTGTACCATGTTAGGGTTAAGATTGTTTTTAAGTGAGGCATCTTATACTCAGGCATCTCCATAATAAGGTGAGTTTTTTTACCTTTAATAATCTTGGAGGACACTACTCCAGTTAATATGATTACGATGAGATCGAGTAGATATAGGAATAACACCCATCCTAAGCCCATATATTTTCCCACTAATCCCATAACCACAACCATAACGGCAGAACAAGGTACCAAAGTTGTGAGCAAGATAGTCAGAAATCTTTCTTTTTTCGATTCCATTATCCTGCAGTTTAAACAAGCAGGAACGTTACACCCTAAACCCAACATCATAGGGATACATGATTTCCCTTGTACTCCTAGTTTACGCATAAAAGAGTCTGTTAAAAATGCAACACGAGATAAATATCCTAAATCCTCTAGAATATAGAGAATGATATAAAAAGGTATTATGTATGGAATTGTTATTTGGAAGATCGCTATCATCGATTCCAAGGCAGACCAACCAAGCTGAGAAGCTGAGGATACACCTAAGTATAAGTTCCAGTAAGAGTGTAAAAAACTTGATGCTTTGTCAAACAAGAGGGATATGTAGTTTCCTATTTTGAACGTAAATCCAAACAATCCTCCCAACCCGAAGATCATAATCAAGTATCCCCAGATCTTGTGAGAGGTCATTTTCTCTAATTTCTTTTTCCATCCTTTTTCGTGTACATTTTGCACAGTTAGAACTTTGTTTGTTATCTCTGTAGCTTTGTGCAATCTTTCTGAGGCGATTAGTATTTGTGACGAGTATCCAAATCTTTTTTCTAAATTCTTAATGATATTCTCAACGACTTGTTTTGTTTTTTGATTTAAGGTAGAAAAGTCATTATTGGCGTTATTTTCTAATAATTTTATGGATATGAATCTTGGAGATAGGTTGTGTTTTATATCCTTTATATGATTAGTAATTTTATTTATTTTATCTTCTATATCTTGAGAATAGGCTATTTTCTTTGGTAATTTTAGATTACTTTTTAATTTAAGAATCTTTTTTAAAAGTTCTGTCATTCCTTCTTTTTTTGTAGCTACTGTTTCTATTACAGGACATCCTGTTATTTCTTCAAGCAACTTTTTGTTTATTTTTATTCCTTTTTGTTTAGCAATATCTGCCATATTGAGTACAATAATCGTTGGTTTTTTTAACTCAATTAACTGCAGAGTAAACATAAGCCCTCTTTGTGGATTTGTTGAGTCTATGACGTTTAAAACTATGTCGGAGTTCATCAAGATTTTATGTTCTCTTTTAAATTTATTTGGAAAAATATCTATGGTTTGAACTCCAGGTAAATCTGAGATTATTATTTTTTTATCTCTGAAGCGGATAGATTTTCTGATTCCTTTTATTGTTTTTCCTTCCCAATTTCCTGTGTGCTCATGAGATGACGTTAGAGTATTAAACAAGACAGATTTTCCACTATTAGCTCTTCCTACGATGGCAACATTTATGCTGTGATGTTTATTCATTTTGAGTCGTAACAATCACTTTTGAGGCAAGACCTTTACCTAAGATTACTTTTGAGTTTTGAATCTCAATCTCTATAGCTCCTAAGAGTGGTTTTTTAATCAACTTTATTTTTTCATCTGGAATTATGCCAAAGTTAGATAGTCTAGACTCTGCATTTTTACCAGCCATAATTGATTTAACTAAGGCCTTTTGTCCTTCTTTCAAATCTAGTATCGTCATTTTTTAAAGAAAACGGAAATTATAAAGATAAAAGCATTCACCAAGATAATAACTGGTCCAAGTGGTAAAGATGTTAATTTAAAAATACCAATAGCTATTATAGTTGAAAGTGCAGATATTAATATTGAGGTGAAGATAAAGCTTTTTAAGTTTGAGGTTATGTTTTTGGCTGAAGATACAGGTATAGCTATTAGCGCTGCTGTGAGTAATCCGCCAACCAGTCTTACTCCCAAACTAACCACAAGAGATATTAGCAGTAAGTATATTAACTTAAACAGAGAGACATTTATTTTTTCTATTTTTGCTAAATCTTCAGATATGGTAATGAGTACCATTTTTTTAAATATTTTCCTAATTAATATAATCAAGAAGGTTGAGATAATAACAACTATTACTGTTTCAGACAAACCAATATTTGTTATGTTGCCTATCAGCGCTTCCTCTGCTTCTTCCATAGGAAGAAGTAAAAAACCCAGGGCAACTCCAGTTGCAAATATGATTGCGGTTAGGCTCTCAGTTGAGAGAAATGTTCTTTTTTCTAGATACCAGATTATAAGCGCACCCAGTATCACAAATGGAAAAGCTCCAACCGAGATATTAAAACCAAATAACAAAGCCAATGCGACTCCTGGTATAGCCAAGTGTCCAAGTGGTCCAGCTGTGAGAACGGCTTTTCTTTGCAGCATAAGTGTTCCAATATAGGCAGAGAGAATAGATATGGACAAGGAGCTTATTGTGATTAAGATTATTTCATTCATGGTTGTGATTGTATAACCTTATAGGTTTTTCATAAATTTTTTTTAGTAATTTTTCATCTATTTTTTCTATAGAGGGTAAAACGCATTTAAAATTATGACTTAAGCAAAGGACGTTGCTGGAATATTTATAAATCACATTTAGATCATGAGTTACGAGTATTATGGTTACACCCTTTTTTGATAATTTATGAAGATACGAATATATCTTTTCTTGAGATGATCTATCTATTCCTGTTGTCGGTTCATCTAAGATGAGAACATTTGGATTGTTTAACAAGCTCCATGTAAGTAGTACCTTTTGGAATTCACCCCCAGATAATGCACTAATCTTTTTTTTGAAAATAGAACCGTCATTAATATTTAATTGAGTAAATATTTTTTTTATTTTTTGAGTTTGAGTGTTTTTTAGTTGGAAAAAGTCGGACACAGAAAGCGGTAGGTTTAGTAAAGAAAAAGGAGTTAGTCCTTGTGGTAAATACCCAAAATTTATGTTTTTTTCCCAGTTTATCTTTCCTCGATAGGGAATAAGTTTAAGCAATGCCTTTATAAGCATAGATTTTCCTACTCCATTTGGTCCAAGGATGGTTAATATTTCACCTGTCTTAAGATTAAACGTTAAGTTTTTGATAATTTCTTGTTTGTCAATTGTGATGGTTAGATCTTTAACCTCGAGTATATTTTGCATAACGTATATTTTAACAGAATTAGCAATCAAAGCCTTAGAAAATGTTCTATAATATAACTTTAACTTATGGAAACACACCGTTCGCCAGAAATAAGGACAAGTTTTAAAGAATTACCTAATCTACAGGCTAGATTATTGTTTTCGAATGGAGAGATCAAGAACTCGATTTCTGACACAGCGCTTCAATCAATAAACTCTAAATCCGGAGAGTTAAGAACTCAGTACTGGGAGGATAGAGTTCAAAAAAATGAGGTTGACGATGATTTTAATAGACAAATGGAGGAGTGGGAAAGTAATGTTGTTGAGATACTAAACACGGATTCCATTAAAGATAGGGTAACCTCTCTATCAAGATTATTCGACAAAGCAGGTTTAGGCCAAGAAAACTTTACGAGGAATGATGTAAGGCATCTTTATGGACGTTATTTTGTTCAAAGAGAGGGAGAATTAACAGGAGTAGAGATGTTTATACAGGATGTTTTATCTGCTTACACAAACGCGGATGGTGACGTAGATTACGAATCTTTAAAGAGAGACGCAGACTCTATTTACTGGTTCTCGACAATTTTTGGAATAGATATAAATGAGGATAAAAAAACATGGCTTGCTGAGATTATATCTCAGGCTGTTCTCGCAGAGGCGAGGGTGAGGACAAACAAAGAAGAACTAAAGACAAAAGTTGTTACAGTGGAGCTTGATGGACAACATAAATTAAGAGAGGTAGAAGGTTATGAAAGAGAGTTGTTAGAGTACATATCTTATCCTAACCTCGGTGAAGTTGTTTTAGCACGAGAGCCAGAGGTGCGACAACCAGAAACTCCTCCAACCCAACCGCCAGCAGATGCCTCTCCAACAATAACCGCTCAACCAGAAACACAGATACAACCTTCAGAACCATTAGTAGAGGTTCCTACAACTCCAGTTGCCGAACCAGAGACACCGCCACGACCTCCAGAGTTGACAAGGATTAGTGTAGAAAGCGGAGATATAAACAAGTTAAAAGAAGACGTGAAGCATGGTTTGGAAGCGAATAATGGCGTGGTTATTGAGATGAACACAGAAGAACTATTAGCTCTGTTTATGAGTAATAAAAATCAGATGGAAAAAGCTATAGTTACGTTTATAAAATCTCAAGAGGAGGTAAGTTCCAGTCTTCCACTTAAAGCTAATTTAAAGTCTCTCAATCTCCATTTGGTCGAAGGAGAAGTATCTTTTAATATAAAACTAACCCTTAGTGTTCTAATGTGGAAAGCAGATGTAATAACACGCATTCCTATATCTATAACTATGGATAAAAATGGCAACTTGGAGAGTGTAAACATTCCTGATTTTGGAAGAGGTAAAAGTCTAGATATTGTAGGAAAAGGAAGGGTGGCAAATGTTCTTGATGAAAACTCACCGAAAATACAAGATCGAATTGAGAGTATTACAGATAAACCTCCTGCAGAACAACAGAAGATGGTTGAGGGATTGGTAGCAGAGATGTTGGGCGTTTCTGATACTCCTTTGGACTTGAGAATGAATATTGAACAGGATAAACTTTCAATTACTTTAAGAAAAAAAACTGAGTAAAGTTTTCATTGATTTTGATTTTTAGTATTGATAGAATGATACGGTTATGAAAAAGATAAAAACACAACTTTCTGACGATGATATTAAGTACCTTGCTATCCTTTCACGTTTGAGTTTGAAAACTGATGAGATAGGAAATCTTAAAAGCAAACTGAGTGAGACAATTGAGTATATAAACAACCTTCAAAAACTAAACACAGAAAATATTCTTCCTACTGCAAGTGTGGTTAATATGAAAAATGTTGTTTTTCAAGATGGTGTACCAAACAAAAGAAGATTGAAAAGTAGCGAAGCACTTAAAAATGCCAAGAACAAAACAGAGAAGTTTTTTGTTATAAAAAAGAGAGTTATATAAATAAGTATGAACTTGATAGGAAAATCTGTAACAGAGTTAAGAAATTTAATTAAATCTAAAAAAGTATCAAAAGGAGAGGTGTGGGATTTCTTTGTAAAAAGAGTCGAAAAGTATAATAAAAAACTGAATGCTTTTTTGACAATTGGAGAAATTAAAAATCTCGATAATGATGGTGAACTGGCTGGAGTTCCTGTTGCTATTAAGGATAATTTTTGTACCAAAGGACTTCGAACAACAGCATCATCTAAGGTGTTGGATAACTTTATTCCTCCTTACAGTGCTACAGTGGTAAAAAAATTAGAAGGTGCAGGATCGGTTATTTTGGGTAAGACGAATATGGATGCGTGGGCGCATGGTTCCTCAACAGAGACCTCTGCGTATGGATCCTCTAAGAACCCATGGGATTTGAGTAGAACTCCTGGAGGTTCGTCAGGAGGGTCAGCTGTTGCGGTCTCGGCTTACTTATCTCCATATGCTATAGGGTCAGAGACAGCGGGTTCTATAAAACAACCTGCTGCATGGTCAGGAGTTATAGGTTTAAAACCAACTTATGGCAGAGTCTCAAGATACGGTCTCATTTCTATGGCCTCTTCTACTGATTGCCCAGGTCCTTTAACTGTTTCGGTTGAGGATGCCGCTTTAATCTTAAAAGTTTTGGCGGGTAAGGATGAGTTTGATGCCACGACATCTCAGGTTGAGGTAAAAGATTATCCAAAATTAATGAAGGAGAAAAGAAAATTCACTATTGGTATCTCTGATGAGTTTTTAGCAGGTGTTGATGAGGATATCAAAAAAGCTTTTTTTAAGGTTAAGTCTGATCTGGAGAAGATGGGACACAGATTTAAAAAGGTGAGCTTGCTTTCTCCGGAGTACTCGATATCCGTTTACACAATTTTGCAGCGAGCTGAGGTTGCCTCAAATCTTTCTCGTTTTGACGGAGTGAGATATGGAAACACACGAGAGTTTTTTGGAGAAGAGGCAAAAAGAAGAGTGATGCTTGGAAACTATGTTCTTTCATATGGTTACTATGATGCTTACTACAAAAAAGCTCAAAAGGTAAGAACGCTTATTGTTGATGACTTTAAGAGAGCATTTAAAGATGTTGACTTGATTTTAACACCTACAACGCCAATGACGGCCTTAAAATTAGGAGAGTGGGAAAAATATCCATTTTTTGGAGAGAAGATGGATGTTTTAAATGAGCCCATTGCTATAGCAGGTTTACCGGCAATAGATTTTCCAGTTGGACTTGATAGAAAAGGTTTACCAATAGGTCTTCAGTTAACTGGTAATTATTTTAAGGAGGATGAGGTTTTAAATGCAGCTTATCAGTTGGAAAAGGAGACAGAATTTTATCAAGTTATAAAGAAGGGTTTTAAAAAATGGAGATAAAAAATAAATACGAGGTAATAATTGGGTTAGAGATTCACGTTGAGCTTAGCACTGCGTCTAAGATGTTTTGTCAGTGCTCAGCTTCTTATTTTGGTAAAGAACCAAACACAAATGTTTGCCCAGTTTGTCTTGGACTGCCTGGAGCTCTGCCTGTTCCTAACAAAAAAGCCATTGAGTACACAATGATGATAGGTAAGGCGTTAAACTGTAAGATTAATAATAAATTTCATTTTGACAGAAAGCATTATTCTTATCCAGATCTACCTAAAGGTTATCAGATAAGTCAGTACGATGAACCTATAGCTCAGCATGGATGGTATCAACCAGTAATGAGCAGCAAAAAGTTTAGAATAACTAGAGTTCATTTAGAAGAAGACACGGGAAAACTAATTCACTCTAAAAATGGAACCTATATTGACTTTAACAGATCAGGAGTACCTTTAGTTGAGATTGTAACGGAGGCTGATTTTAGAAGTGCTGATGAGGTTAAGACCTTTGTCGAGGAACTACAGATGGTTGTGAGGTATCTGGGAATTTCACAGGCGGATATGGAGAAAGGATCTATGCGATTAGAACCCAATATCTCTGTAAAAGATAAGACTAAGATAAAAGAAGGAGAGTTACCTCCCTACAAAGTAGAGTTGAAAAACATAAACTCTTTTAGGTTTGCAAAGAAAGCAATAGATTATGAGGTTAAGAGACAGATTGAGTTGTTGGAGGAGGGTAAGGTACCTGTACAGGAAACAAGAGGGTATAACGAAAAAAAAGGCATAACCTTTACGCAGAGAGTTAAGGAAAATGCTGATGATTATAGATATATGCCTGAACCGGATATTCCCTACTTTGAGTTTGATGATAAGTATCTAAACTCAGTTTTCTTAAAAGTACCTCCAGTTCCTCAAGAGATATTTACAAACCTAATCAAACAAAGATTAAACAAGAAAACAGCGTTTATTTTAATGAAGAATAAGCAAACTTTAGACTTTTTTAATGAAGTTATGCCAGAGTTGTTGAAAAAGAATAGTGAGTTTATTACTCCTCAGGCTGTTGCTAATTTAATAGTTAATGAGAAGGTTGATATAAAGAACTCCAAGGATAAGTTTATTAGTAATGTAATCAAAATTTTAAGGCCAATTCAGACAGACAAAGATCTGCTTACTCAGGTTGTAAAAAAGGTGCTCACAAATAATCCAAATGCCGTAAAAGACTTTAAAAAAGGGAAAGAAAACGTGGTGATGTTTTTGGTTGGTCAGGTGATGAGAGAAATCAAAGGAAAAGCCAAACCTCAGGATGTGATAGAGGAGATAAGGAAGAGTATAAAAGATTAAATAGCAACCGGACTTAGAGATGGATGCGAAACTTGCTCAGTTATTCTTTCGGCTTCAGATCTTGCGTTAAGATTCTTTGCTGTTATCCAACGCTCATAAATATCAAAAATAACTAAAGCACGTTTTACATAAAAATCACGTTTTTCTTTTGACATGTCTTCATATGAGTAGTTACTCTGTTCCAAGCTGTTGTATAACAGCATAGCTATATATTTAACTTTTTCTGAAGATGACTTTTTTCCTATTTGCAAAGCGTGCTCTATGGTTTCAAAGCTAACAATAAAACCAAAGTAGCTTATGACGAAGCCTTCATGTTTTATTTCTTGTCTCCAAATATCTTGTGGAGAATTTCCCCTTGTCCAAATCAAACCATAGCTTTTTCTTGTTTCTAGAGAGGTTGATTTAAAAAAAGAACCTGATCGTGGGATTACATAGATTTTACCTAGATTTGGAAAATATAATTCATGAACTAACGCAAGATTTAATGCCCATTCTAGACAAGCAGCATTACCTTTTATAAATACATTTTTTAATGATTTTCGATGATTAAGAAACCCATTAGTTACCCCCATAACAATATTTGTTCTGTGTTGCTTGAGTTCTCTGATCAATTTGTTTCGGCTATGTGTCATATAGTCATAATGTGCCCAAAACGCTCTTGCAACAAAATCTACAAAGTTACCACGTCTAATTTGACCACTTTTATCTCTATGATAAAGCGTGTTTAGTAACCATGGTGGCCTAAAATTTACAGGATCATTCATCATTACTTTTACGAGTTTATGTTCTGTTGGAGTAAGAAACTTTAAAACACCACGTTCTAATAAAACACCTATTTGTTTTACTGGTTCATCTATAACAAATTCTTTCATAACTAATCTTCTTTTTAACTTGAATCTGAACCACTATGTAACACTTCATCTCGAGTTATATGAGTTACTGTTGTTCCTCCATCCTGTGTTTGCCACCCTTCAATATGACGTATTTCACCATAGATTTTAACATCTCCCTTAAATCCTTCTACATCTGGATTAGAACATCCTCCCGATTGTTTGCCTGTACTTGGAATTTTGACATATGTTCCATCTACATAAACGGTAACTTTTTTAGATAATTTTAAAAACATATCTCCTATTTCTTTAAGCATTTTTTTAGCTTGATCTCCACCTTCTTTTAACCACTCTTCTATAGATAGAGATGGGTAAATAGATTCAATAGTCATAGTTTTACCTTAAATTTATAACTTATAGTATATTATATAAAGTTATGTTTTTATTTTCAAGAGCAATAATAGACGGTATTTTTTCATGTTGTTTATTCTATAATTAACTTTAAACAATATGTTAAAAACACTTATAAATAATTTACCTAAAACAAGCACTAGGACGATATCTGTGTTTAAAAAATTAGATATAAACACGTTTTGGGATCTGATTAACTATCTGCCTTTTAGGTATGAAGACTATTCTGTTCGCCTGACAAAAAGTACCTTATCACAGGTAGGAAAGTTATTTGGCCAAGATGAAAAAAAAGTTACAGTTCAAGGAGTTGTCGTAAATACAAAAACCATGCGAACAAGAAGGCGCGGTTTTACAATCCAAAAGGTTAATTTAGACGCTCAGGGAATAAATGTGGAGATAGTTTGGTTTAACCAACCTTATATTTTAAGAGTTTTTTCTAAAGGTAAAGTTGTGTCTGTGGCAGGAAAGGTTGAGTTGAACGGTAGAAAGGTTGTTTTGCATCCAGAGGAGTATGAGATCTTGACGGGAGGATTTGAGAACATTCACACAGGTAGATTAGTTCCTGTGTATTCTGAGACAAAAGGATTATCTTCAAGGACCATAAGGGAAAAAATCTATTGGGTTCTGAAGAATTATTCTGTTGAGATAGAGGAGTTTCTTCCTCAAGAAATTATTTCATACAATAAGCTTCTTCCAGAAAGAAAAGCTTATCTGAATATTCACTTTCCTGAGACAAGAGAGTTGGCAAAAAAATCGAGGGAGAGATTGGCCTTTGACGAGATATTTGTGTTACAACTTTCTTCTTATTTAGTAAGAAAAAAGTGGGAAAAGCAGAGAGTTAAAAACACCTTTATTGTTAATAAGGAAACAAGAGGTAAACTTAATGAGTTTGTCAAAACACTGCCTTTTAAGTTGACTAATGATCAGGTGAAAGCAGTAGAGGATATCTTGTCTGATTTTGAGAAGAAAAATCCGATGAACAGATTTTTACAAGGGGATGTTGGTTCAGGGAAAACTGTGGTTGCGACAATAGCAATGGTTTTTTCATATATAAATAAGTATCAGTCTGTGTTAATGGCTCCAACGGAGATACTTGCAACTCAGCATTATGAGACCATAAAAAGATTTTTGGAGGGGACGAAAATTAAAATTGGAATTTATACTAAAACATACAAAACTGTAAAGGAGGGCGAGATTGGTGATTTGGATATCATAGTAGGAACACACGCTTTGCTTAATGAAAAAATATCTTTTCAAAGGGTGGGTTTGGTGGTTATAGATGAACAGCATAGATTTGGCGTTGTTCAGAGAAGTAAGCTAAAGGAAAAATCATCCTTACCTCACCTTTTAACCATGACAGCAACGCCGATTCCTAGAACAGTAGCTCTAACATTGTATGGAGAGCTGGACATCTCTGTAATTAAAGAGATGCCTAAAGGTAGAGTTCCAGTAAAAACATACTTAGTTCCCGCCAACAAAAGACAAGATGCTTATAAATGGATAGAGGAGAGGGTGAAGAAACACAAAGAACAGGTCTTTGTTGTGTGTCCTTTAATAGAGGAGTCTGATAATAAACTGATGAAGAGTGTAAGGGCGGTTAAACAAGAGTATGACAAATTGAGAAAAGAGGTTTTTCCAAGACTTAGGATTGGTATTTTACACGGCAAGATGAGATCAAAAGAGAAAACAGAGATAATGGACAAATTTAAAAATAGGGAGATTGATATTTTAGTTTCCACCTCTGTTATAGAGGTAGGAATAGATATAAGTAACGCAACCATAATGATGATTGAGACAGCAGAACGTTATGGTTTAGCTCAACTTCACCAGTTAAGAGGCAGAGTGGGAAGAGGAGGTAAGCAATCTTATTGCTTACTTTTTACTGAGAATCCCACAGAGACAGCTCTTAAGAGGTTAAAGTTTTTCGAGCAAACAAGCGATGGTATGAAGTTAGCAGAGTTTGATTTAAAATTGAGAGGCCCAGGACTAATTTATGGTACACAACAGCACGGTTTTGTTAACTTAAAGGCAGCAAGCTTAACCGATTGGCAGGTTATAAGCAAGTCTCAAGGAGCGGTTAATTATTTTGTAAGCAAGAATAAAAAGATAGAAGGTGAGTTAAAAAGACGTATTGATGAGAACAATGTTGAGCTTATTGGGAGGGACTAGGTTTGGTTTCTGCTGGTTTTTCAGAATTATGGTTTTTTTCTGTTGTTTCTCTTACATAATGAGGTAGCCTCATAAGAGGAATAGCAATTGTTCTTACAGTACCATTTGGACCTTCTATTTTAACAACCCTGTCTATACTTTTAGGGTTACGTGATCTTGCATATCCTGCAGGAGTCATATGCCCCATTCGTTGTTCTTTCATATTTATCAAAAACTAAAATCAAAGATGTATTATAGCATAACTAAATTTCTAATTTCTAATGAACTAATGTTTTAAACAGGCTCTTGACTAGCATCTGATATACTAAAGTGTGAAGATGAAAGGCCACAATAAGCCATTAAGCGCATATAAAAGAAAAAAAATAATTCGGTGTTTTTGTTTAGACTTAACAGCTGTTCAAACAAGTAAATTATTAAGTATAAACAGGAATACTGTTAACAAATATTACAATATCTATAGACAAGCAATATATAGATACCAAGTGAACGAATTAAAGAAGTTTAGAGGAGAGGTTGAGGTAGATGAGAGTTACTTTGGTCCAAGAAGGATAAAGGGACAAGCAACGAAGAGAGGAAGAGGAACTCATAGACAACCTGTGTTTGGTATTTATGAAAGAAATGGTAAGGTCTACACAGAAATTATACCTAATTGTAAAAGACAAACATTAAGGAAAATAATACGAGGTAAAATAGATATTGAAAGTACAATTTACTCTGATAGCTGGTCAGGTTATAAGGGTTTGGTTGATGTAGGATATAATAAGCATCACAGGATTGCTCACAAGAGAGATGAGTTTTCTAATAAAAGAGGGGTTCATATTAACGGAATAGAAGCTTTTTGGTCATTTACTAAAAGGCGTTTAATAAAATTCAATGGAGTTAAGAAGAATTTCTATCTTCATATTAAAGAATGTGAGTGGAGATGGAATAAAACTAAAACCCAAATGGAACAAGAATTAGTTAAAATTTTAAAGAAATACAATAAAAATTAATAATTTGCTAGTCAAGAGCCTTTTTAATTAAGGTTTTTTAC
>JALWZV010000052.1 GCA_027002315.1 Candidatus Roizmanbacteria bacterium
ATGTTTTTGCTCTTTGTTGTTAGTAAAGAAAATAGGTTTCTGTTCATTTTATCACCCCACTCAAAAAAAAGTATTCTTCTTTTTTTAAGTAACTTTTCTATGTTTAAAAACCTAAACTCCTCCTCAACTATAATAAAAAAAAGGTCAAAGTGATAAAAAAGTTTATAATCACCTCTGTTTAGAACTTTATACTCATAAAAAACTACATAGCTAGGAGAGATTATGTTTCTGATACCTAAACACTCAGCGGCACCCTTCACAAACACTGTTTTTCCAACTCCCATCTCACCCTCCAAAATGAACACCACTGGCTCTCCGTTAGTCCTTTTCAGAGATGAGGATAATAACTCACCACCTAAATGTTTTGTTTCTTCAACAGAAGAGGTGCTGAATGTTTTTATCTCTTTAGGATTAATCTCACCTTTCCTTATGATATTAATTTTATCTTTAGTTAAATCTATTACCGTTGAGGGCCTATTAAAAGGAAGTTTTCCGGCATCTATAACTAAATCTATCATCTTCTTTCTTTTTACTGAAAGCCCATCTATCAAGATCTTGATATCGTAGACAGGCCTGTTGCCAGACAGATTTGCAGAGGTGGCCGTTACAGGATCTTTGTATTTATTCATTAAAGAGTTAATGGGTTGATAATTTGGTATACGTATACCCAAAGTTCCTTTCTCGGACTCAAGCTTTTGAGATAAGACGTGTCGAGAGTTTAAAACTATTGTAAATGGCCCTGGTAAGATACCATTCAAAACTTTTTTTGTTTGTTTGCTTACACTAACGAATTTATTTAAATCTGGAACAGAACGAACAAAAACTGAGATTGGTTTACCAGCAGGACGTTCCTTAAACTCAACAACCTTCTTCACAGCAGCAGCATCGCCAGCATCTGCTAATAATCCATAAACTGTGTCTGATGGAAAAACAACCACTCCGCCCCTATTTAAGACATCTGCTGTCTCTTTTATTACATCATCAAGATTGTTCCCCAACTTAATTATCCTCATAACATATTTTAACAAAGACCTTTTATGATATAATGTAGAAATGAACGTTAAGAATCTACAAAAAAGAGTTAAAGAAATCAATCAACACCTAGCTAAGTATTACAAACTTAAGGATGAGAGAGAATTTGCGATTCTTGCAAAAACCGTTAAGTTAAATGAGGAGGTAGGAGAGTTAGCCAATGATATTCTGTCCATCCTTAAGCTTCAAAGAAAAAGTAAACTGGAAAGGTTTCAAAAAGAAAATATTTATCAAGAGTTTGCAGATGTCATTATTGCAACAATTGCACTAGCTGTGAGCGCAAACGTTGATATTGAGAGAGCTGTTAGAGATAAACTTACTAAATTAGAAAATAAAATTCTAAAGAAAAAATAACGGATTATGTGTGGTATATTTGCTTACTCAGGCGAACCTACTAATGCTTCTCAGCTTATTTTAAAAGGATTAAAAAATTTAGAGTACAGGGGTTACGATTCCTGGGGAATAGCTGTCAAAAAAGGCAACAGTATCTATCTTGAAAAACATGTTGGAAAGATTAGTAACGCTCAAATAAAGAAGGTTGTGAGCAAGGTTGGTATTGGCCACACAAGATGGGCAACTCATGGAGGTATAACAATTAAAAATGCACATCCTCATCTAGACTGTACCCAAAAAATAGCTGTGGTTCATAACGGAATTGTGGAAAACTTTGAAGAGATAAAAAAAAGACTAATAAAACAAAAACATAGATTTGTATCTGAGACAGACACAGAGGTCATTGCTCACATGATAGAGGATAAAATCCGTTCTGGAAAAAGTATTGAAAACGCTACTTATTTAACATTTAAAGAGTTGAGAGGGCTTAACGCAATTATTGTTTTCTATCCAGAGAAAAATACATTTCTTGCCATTAAAAATAGTTCTCCTTTAATTATTGGAAAAGGTAAAAGAGGTTTTTTTATAGCCTCAGACATAACAGCAATAATTGAACATGTTAATCAGGTTTACTACCTTAAAGATAATGAGTTAGTTGTGATTAAAGATAAAGATGCCTACCTCCTTGAGGTAAAGAAGCATAAAAAAATAAAAATTAAGTTTACCAAACCTCAAATCTCGGTAGATGATGTCGGACTAGGAAAGTATCCAAATTACATGATTAAAGAGATCAACGAACAACCAAAGGTTATTTTTAATATTGCCAAAAACTACAAACAAAACATTAAAAAGATAGCCAATAAAATACGTAAATCATATGGAACATATTTTATCGGATGTGGAACAGCTTATTTTGCAGGTTTATCGGGAACATACTTATTTTCCAAAATAGCTAAACGGCACGTTAACTCCGCTGTTGGATCAGAGTTTGTTTATCTGATAGATTTCATTAAAAAAGAAAGCTTGGTCTTAGCCCTATCACAGTCAGGAGAGACAATTGACATCATATCTAGTATAAAAAAAGTTAAAGAAAAAGGTGCTTATGTAACTGCCATAACAAATGTTGCTGGCTCAACCCTTTACAGAATGGCTGATGATAAACTACTTCTTAATGCCGGGCCTGAAAAATGTGTTTTGGCAACAAAGTCGTTTACAGCAAAAATTGCAGTCCTTTATCTTATAGCTCACACTCTTAATGGCTCGTATGATAAGGCTGTTGAGAATCTTATAAAGGTAACTAAAGAAATTAAAAAAATAATTAAAAATAAGAAAATTAAAAAAATAGCACAAAAAATTGTAAACAAAAGACACATTTATATTTTAGGAAGAGGAGTTTCTTACCCGACAGCACTAGAGTCTGCCTTAAAAATAAAGGAGGTTTCGTATATTCACGCTGAGGGATTTCCAGCTGGAGAGTTAAAACATGGAGTTATAGCATTAATTAACAAAGGAACGCCTGTAATAGTTTATAATCCCACAGATGAAACCTATGACGATACTTTATCCTCTGCTCATGAAGTTAAGTCTCGTGGAGCTTACGTCATCGGCATTGGTAGTAAACCAAACAAGATTTATGATGAGTTTATTCACGTTGATGACTGCAAAAACGCAAACATAATACCAAATGTCGTAATTGCTCAATTACTGGGATATTATCTAGCTATAGAAAAAGGGTTAGATCCAGATAAGCCACGTAATCTTGCAAAAAGTGTTACTGTGAAATAAAGATTATTTACCAACTTCCTCAACCTCATTCTTCATCTTCTTCAATCTATCCTCTAAAAACTTGGCTAATCTCAAAGCTCTTTTATACTCTGGAATGGCCTTATCTAGGTTTATTTCCTCATTCTCAAATTTCTTCACAATCTCCTCCAGCTCTTTAAAAGCCTCATTAAGATTTTTTTGTTTTTTCTTCATAGTTTAGACTTAAAACTTTCGAGTTTATTTTACCATTGTACAACAAGGTTTTGATTTTATCCCCCAATTTTACCATTGTGTTGTTTTTTAACACACTGCCATCCTCAGAGAACGTAATACTATACCCACGCCTTAACACATTTTGATAGTTTAGAGACCTTAAAAGTCTTTTTAAGTTACTTAATTTATTGATTTGATGAGTTAACAATGAGTTTACACTGTTAGAGATTGTGTTTATATTATTGGAAATTTTTAAACTTAAGATCTGGGTAAATTTTTGAAAAATACTTTTTATCTTCCTAACGACCTCTAGCCTCTCATCTATGTTTTTAATAATGGTTTGGCGTATGAGCTTTTTATCAAACTCTATTTGTTGAATTACATCCTTCTTGTCTCTCACAATAAGTTCAGCTGCGTTAGAAGGTGTTGACGCTCTTAAGTCCGCAACCAAGTCTACCAAAGACACATCGGCCTCATGACCAACACCTGCTACAACAGGAATCTTACTGGCATAAACCTTTCTTACCACTCTCTCATCGTTAAATGCTTGTAGATCCTCCAGGCTTCCACCTCCTCTTGTTATTACTAAAAGATCTAGATCTAAAAGTTCTTTGTTAAAAAAATCTAGGCCGTTAATAATTGAGTCTACTGCTCCTTCTCCCTGAACCTGAACTGGATAAAAATAAATCTTCAGACCACCCATTCTCGCGTTAATAATCTTTATAAAATCAGAGTAAGCTCTAGAGTTTCTGGCAGTTAATAGTCCTATCTTTTCTGGAAAAGAAACTAATGATCTTTTACGAGAGACATCAAACAATCCCTCCTCACTAAGCTTTTTCCTAAGCTGTTCAAACGCCAAGCGGAGAGCTCCCTCACCTGATGGCAAAACTTCAGATGCCTGCAAACTAAAACTAGCGTTTTTTTTATACAAACCAGGACTTCCTTTTACTCTCACCAACATACCCTCCGTAAGAGAGGAAAGGTTCTTAAGTGTCCAGGTAAAAGAAAAAATTCTGAGGGATGCAGACTCGTCTTTAATCGTCATAAAAACCCATTTACCTTGATTTATTCTTATCTCAGATATCTCTCCTTCTACCACAACCTCTCCTACAGAATCTAGGTACTCATCAATAAACTCATTGAACTCTGACACAGAAAATATCATACACTTGATTATACAAAAGTCTTTTAAACAAACACAGCCTGATGGTATTAAATTGTATATAATGTCCTAATATGATATACTACAGGATATGGAACGTAATAAATTTCATGGAGAAAAATTAAGGTTTCAACAACTTTTAACTGGTATTCCCGAAGATCGGGTCGAGTTTAGAAATCTTGAGGAATTTGATGGTGTGGTTATGATAGTAAAGCCACAGCAACGCTCACCGGAGGAGGAAGAAAACGAAATAACACCTTATTACATTAAAACCAGGTTAAAAGCAGGAAACATAAACACACCTTTTATGGTCTTGTTTACCACCGAGACCGAAAAAGAATTTATGGAGAATTTAGTAAGAGCTGAGAAAGAGTCAGGTAAATTAAAAGTTGCAACTTTAAAAACCAACTCTGTTATAGTTGGAGGAAGGAGTGCTAAGATAGATTTTGTTACTCCTACATTCGATGAAGTTCATGCGCTTGGTCAAGCTGAGATAGAAATAGGAAGCACAACAAATCTTACAGCTGAAGGAGAAGCAAAAGTAAGATTTATATCAGCCAACCAAGTTACGTTAACTGGTCAATCTAGAGCAATTGGATCAAGTGCTAGAGATAGTTTAACCATTAAAGGTCAAGCAAAAGCTAATATTAGAAGTGTTGAGGCGTCCATACTTCTTTCAGGTGATGCGCGCCTATTTACTGGATCAGGACCGCATTATGGAAGATATGTAAAACTATTCGACACATCAAGAGCGGTTATTCTGAAAAATCTCAGAAGAGCTGATGATATGAAATCACAAAACAGTATATTAATAACAGAACCAAGTAAGTATACAACACCAGATGATGACGATTATGTCTTGGATAAAGACTGGGAAGAAATTGATTATTTAAATTTTCCAGAAATGAATATAGATAGTCTCACACCAAGCTCTGTTGATGGTAAAAATGGTTTTATTGTTGCACATAAAAATAAAAACCTTATATTTGTTGCTGCTCATCAAAACGAAGATGAGGATAGCATTGTTTTTGCCGTTTTTGAGATAGAAGAAGATGGAGATATGGTTATGGCTGATATCCTTACAAAGGATGAGTTAAGAGATCAGGAAAAACTTATGGCCTTGTTCAATTAAAATCTCTTCAACTTCATTAACTTTTTTTATACAATCTATAAGGAGTTAATAGTTAAAAAATACATAATGAACAACAAAAACTCAATAACCTTAGAATTGGTACAGATAGATAAACCAGAAAAGTTTGATGTTAACGTAATTATAGGAACATCTCACTTTATCAAAACAGTAGAGGATATATACGAAGCTATTACCAATGTTAATCCTAACGCAAAATTTGGTTTGGCATTTTGCGAAGCATCAGAACCGCGAAAGATACGCACATCCGGAACTGATAAAAAGATGATTAAGCTGGCACTCAAAAATGCTAAAAAAATAGCAGCTGGACACAGCTTTGTTCTGTTCCTTAACGGAATATTCCCAATTAACATTATGCACTCTCTAAGAACCGTTCCCGAAATATTAAACATCCTGTGTGCTACAGCTAATCCGGTCCAAGTTATCATAGCAGAGACATCTCAAGGAAGAGGTATGCTCGGAGTAATAGACGGAGGCACCCCATCAGGAGAAGGTAAGAAAAAAGAAAACATTGAGATGCATAAGTTTTTACAAAATTTAAACTACAAATTTAATCCTAAAAAATAAGGAGAGATTACTCTTTTTTCCATCCGGGTGGAGGAAGTTCTGGGTAATGGCATTTTTTCCATTTTTTACCTGAACCACACCAACAAGGATCATTTCTTCCAATCTTGGGTTTTTTTACACCAGCCTGAATAACACGTAGCCCACCTTCTGAAGCATTATTGCTATCATCGGTTTTAGAAGAAACAGTCTTATTCGACTCAACGCTCTGAAATGGACTCACAGAGGAAGCTGATTTATAAGTAAGATTTTCCGCTTTTTCTGGTTCTATCTGTGTTATTGGCCCTTGCTCCTCCTCCATCTTAACCTCAAATATCCGTCTTGTCACCTCAGCGTTAATATTAGCCACAAGCCTCTCAAACATACTAAACGCCTCATTCTTGTACTCAACGAGCGGATCTAATTGAGCATAACCTCTTAAATTTATACCTTCTCTTAAGTTATCTATACTTGTTAAGTGTTCTGTCCAGTACTTATCAATCGTAGATAGAAAAATTGCCTTAACGATATTCCCCCATATCTTATCGCCAAGTTTATTTTCTCCTTCCTTAAAGGACTTTAAGAGCTTGTTGGTTAAGTACTCAGATATTGCTTCCGTACTTTTTTTTCTTAATTTATTTAAGCTAGACGAAGAAATATTCAAGGTTGTGCTTACCTCCTTTACAAAATTTTTCCACATCTCTCCAGTATCATCATCAATAGACAAGAACCTGTTTACTACCTCGTTAATATAATCATCAAAAACAGAGAAAACCACATCTTGAAATTGCTTATAGTCTTTCTCCAAGAGTTTAATCACCTTTCTTCTTAAGGAGTAGATTATCTCTCTCTGCTTGTTTAAAACATCGTCAAACTCTACTAAATGTTTTCTTATATCAAAATTATATCCCTCAACCTTAACTTGAGCCTGTTCTATGGCTTTAGAAACCATTTTATGAGTTAAAGGTTGATCGTCGGGAACGTTCAAAAATGACATTATTTTAGAGATCTGTTCTCCTCCAAAAATACGCATAAGATCATCCTCTAAAGAAACGAAAAACCTTGATTTTCCTGGATCACCTTGTCTCCCCGAACGTCCTCTTAACTGGTTATCTATCCTTCTTGACTCATTTCTCTCCGTTCCAATAACATACAATCCGCCTAGTTTAACAATCTCATCGTGTTTCTTTCTCCACTCTTTTATTTCTTTATCATAACTGCTCTGAGATTTTATAAGATATTTGTTTGGCGGCTGTCCTCCTAATATGATATCTACACCTCTACCTGCCATATTTGTTGCTACCGTCACAGCTCCTTTCTGACCTGCTTGAGCTATAATCTGAGCCTCTTGTTCGTGATGTTTTGCATTCAAAACAGCGTGAGGAATACCTCTTTTCTTTAATAAAAATGAGAGTCTTTCATTTCTATCTATCGCTGGTGTACCAACCAAAACTGGCCTTCCTTTTTCATATTCTCTCTCGATCTCATCAACCACAGCATTAAACTTTGCTTCCTCAGTCTTATAAATAACATCCGGTTCATCTGCGCGTTGAATTGGTTTATTCGTAGGAACAACCAAGACATCTGTGTGATATATTTTGTTAAACTCCTCTGCCTCTGTAGCTGCTGTTCCGGTCATACCTGCTAATTTTTTGTACATTCTAAAGTAATTCTGCAACGAGATTGTGGCCAGAGTCTTAGACTCCTTTTTAATCTCAACACCCTCTTTCGCTTCTATAGCCTGATGCAAACCTTCAGAAAACCTTCTTCCTACAAGTAAACGACCAGTAAACTCGTCAACAATTATTACCTCACCATCTCTTACAATATAATCTTTATCCTTCTTAAAAAGAGCTCTTGCCTTTAATGCTGCCTCTATATGAAATACCGTGTCAAAATCTTTCTCATATATATTATTTATTCCAAGAATTTTCTCCACCTTAACAATACCTTTCTCTGTTAAGTGAGCTGTTTTTGCTTTTTCGTCAACAGAGTAATCATCATTTTCTTTTAACGTTTTAACTATATCAGCGTAACGATAATATTTAGATACATCCTCATCATAAGGAGCAGATATTATATGAGGAGTTCTAGCTTCATCTATAAGCACAGAGTCTGCCTCGTCTATAATAGCAAAATTAAAACCCCGTTGTACCATCTCGTCTAAACTCAACGCCATGTTATCTCTTAAGTAGTCGAAGCCAAACTCGCTATTAATTCCATAAGTAACATCTGCTTGATACGCTTCTTTTCTAGAGATCGGACGTAGATTTATTAACCTCCAATCCTCAGCAGTTTTGTCCTCATAATCAGGATCAAACATAAAAGACTCCTCTGAAATAATGGCCGATGTAGTTAATCCTAGAAAATGGAACACTCTTCCCATCCAGCCAGCATCACGTCTTGCTAGATAATCATTAACTGTTACCAAGTGAACACCTTGACCAGTCAGAGCATTCAGATATATGGCTGTTGTCGCTGATAAAGTTTTTCCCTCTCCTGTTTTTTGTTCAACAACTTTACCTTGGTGTAATCCAATTCCAGCTATTAACTGAACATCATAGTGTCTCTCACCAAGAATTCGCCTGGCTGCCTCTCTAACCAACGCAAAGGACCATGGTAAGACATCGTCCATTGTTTTTTTACCCGATTTTAAAACATCTCTTAGTCTTTCTGTCTCTTTTATAAAATCAGAGTCTTTCAGATCTCTTGTCTTATCTTCCAGCTCATTAATCTTATCAACAGTTCTTCTTATCTCAACAAGCTGTCGTTCATTAAAATCAAATATTTTCTTAATAAAGTCAAACATATTATCTAAACGTATCTAATTACTACTTCTCAAAAAATTCTTGAGGAATTACTAAATAACGATATAAGTATATATTATCTTTATTTTTATTGGTAAGAGAAGTTTCATACACGAAATTAATCAAGTCGCCTGCTTTAACTTTAGACAAACTCGTTCTTTTCTCATCTAATGTGTCTATATCTAAAATATACGATTTTGTGCTGCTTGAAACATCAACCTTTATCTTCTCTTTATCAGAGGTCTCTATCTCCAGTTGTTTGTTGCTTATATCAACACCTACAATGCTACCAGACATAACTGAGTAATGTGTGTCGAGATAAATATTATTTGCATTTATCTCTGAACCTAAGTTAACACCATCGACTATTAAATAGTCTCCTGATTTTATATCATCTTCTTTTATCTCTATTATTTTCGTTCCCGATACTTTTTTAAAAGATGTTAACTCTTTATCTACCTCAATCTTATAATCTTTATCGTCATCAATGTTCTTTATTATATAAGTGTTCCCATCTTTTTTATCTAAGAATCCAGCAACAACTTTACTTTCTTTTTTTGTAAGTTCAGCTACTTTTGTTGCTATTTTTGTTTTTAGGTCCTTCACTTGCTTTTCACTAATACTCCCCGATATTGACGATGTTTTCTCTGCTAATACAAGGTTGTTAAAACAAATAAAAATTAAGGCCATTACTAATGCTATTTTCTTAATCATTGTCTTTTAAGTAATAAATTTTAATGTCTCTCTCTAAACTACTTGTTTGAATATCTTTGTTATAGATAACTATGCTTATCACATTCTCTCCGAGAGCTAAAGGGAAATTCTTGCTAAATTTCTCCTCCTGATTGTTCTTAAAAATAAGGTCCTTTATAGGGGACTGGATAATTATTAGTGAATTCTTAGGAGCTTTTCCTTTAATCTCAATATTATCGCTTTTTGTTACAAAATTATCGTGTGGAGATGTTATCTCTAAATACCCAGGGCTAGACGTTTTAGAGTTTTTGACTTTATCCACAACCTTCGCCTTGTTTAAAACAGAGTTGTTAGTTCGTTTATCTATTTCTCTTTTATTAGAAAAAGACACTATAAACACTGCTGTGGTAATACCAAACACAACGCCTAAGATAATAGCTATAATTTTTTCTTTAATCATCTTTTTTAAGTAACGCTTCTTTTATAACATCAGGAATTTTACCTAATAAATCATCAATATTATACCAATATCCTTTCTCTATAAAAAGCTTTTCGGCTGAGAGTTTTAAAATAAATGACGAGTAAACAGCTGAGGAAAATGCTGTTGATTTTGTGTAAAAGGAAGCTATCAATCCGGCCAATAAATCACCGGTTCCCCCTTTTGTCAAACCTTGATTTCCTCCTCTAATTCCTATACTTTTACCCTTACAAGACACTATATCTACCACCCCTTTCAACAAAATCTCAGAATTAAATCTTAATGAGTTCATCTCGACTGATTTTACTTTCTCTAACATTGTTTTTTTAGAAACATCTTCATCAAATAATCTTTTATACTCATGTAAATGAGGAGTTAATATTGGAGTCTGCTGCAATCCAGCCAGATCTTCCAAATCTAACATCTGCAAACTCCCAGCATCTAACACAAACCTCTTACTTTTGAAATTTTGTAAAAGATATTTTGTTAACTCGTATGTGTATAAAGCCTCGTCACTGATCTTTAAGATATCATCAAAACCTATATGTTTCCTGTGTCGTGAAACTTCTCCTCTTAGCATTCCTGGACCAATTAAGACAACATCATCTTCCTCAACATAATCCAAGATGGATCTCCTCGGAACAACTATTCCATTCAAAAATCTTTTCTTTAAGGAAGAGAGTATCTCTAAATTACTCTCAATTGATGAATAATGAACAATATCTACAATACGAGAAGATACCTCAGCTGTCCAAATAAACGAACTGTGAAATAAAGATGATCCTCCTATTATAAGTAATCTGCCATTATTTCCCTTATGAGATGTCTTTTCAGGGATGTGTACGCTTCTTACCTTTCTCCGTAATAATCCAATATCTAGTGGTAAAACAGTGAACATATTGATTAATTATATAATATCGAAACTATCATCTACTTCGTCTAAAAATCTTGATATAGTAGTGTACGATTTTCTCCCAAAAATAAAACGTTGTCTTGCGCGAGTAATATAGAGCTCAAGTTTTGCTCTCGTTACACCTACGTAAAACAGTCTCCGTTCTTCTTCTAGAGAGTATGCATCATCAACAGAACGGGCGTGTGGCAAAATCCCATCTTCCAGGCCAACAATAAACACAAAAGGAAATTCCAAACCCTTGGCTTGATGAAGAGTCATTAAACTTACTCCTTGTTTCTGATTATTCTTTTCCTCTTTCCCATACTCTGACTCAACAAGAGTAATTTGTTCCAAAAAATCTGTTATTTTATTAAAGTTGGCAGCTACTGATTTAAGCTCCTTGATATTTTCTAATCTCATATAATCTACCTCATTATTTTTTTTGTAAAGCTCAAGATACTTAGTTGCCTCCAATAATTTATCCAAAATCTTTAAGGTTGTGTGTTTGTTCAACTCTTTTAAAATACTTTCACTGAACTTAGAAAATTTCTCAAATCTCCTCTTGCCTATCTTAACAACTCTCTTTTTGGACACATCATCATCTGGATTAACCAACAATCTAAGATAAGATAAAATATCCTTTACCTCTTTTCGTTCATAAAACCTCGTACCTCCTATTAATACATATGGAACGCCAAAGTTAATAAATGATTCCTCTATGTTTCTAGACTGCGCATTGATCCTGTACAAAATGGCGATATCGTTATAATTAAAGCCTTGTTGTAATATCTTTTCTATTTGTGACACTATGTATAAACACTCCTCTCTCTCGTCATTAAGCTCCATAATGGAAACTTTTTTACCATAATTTTGCGTTCCTACCAGTCTTAATATAGGGTGTGTGTTGTTATTCGATATGACTTTATAAGCAAAGTCAAGAATGTTTTGAGTAGAACGGTAATTCTTCTCAAGTTTAAAGGTTTTTGTCTCCTTAAAATCATCCTCAAGCCGGGAAAGATTGCCGATATCGGCACCACGCCAAGAGTAAATACTTTGTGAAAAATCTCCAACAACAGTTAGGTTGTTGTTTGCCTCAGCGATAAGCTTAGTTAACATGTACTGAGCGTAGTTGGTATCTTGAAATTCATCAACCAATATGTACTTAAACCGTGTCTGATATTTCCTCAAGACATCTTGATTGTTCAGTAGTAATTTTGTTGCTTTAAAGATCAAACCACCAAAATCAACAGCATTGTTTTTATACAATTTTTTTTCATACTTTTCGTAGTACTCACCTACTTGATAAGCAAATTGTGATTTTGCCATGTTTTTGTATTCTTCGGGCGATATTAAAGAGTTTTTTGCTTGAGAGATTTTTGACGCAATAGAGTTGGCGCTGTAGAATTTGTTATCTTCAGACTTAAGTATCTCTTTTATCAAGGCTAACTTATCTGAGTCATCATAAATTACAAATCTTTTCTTTAAACCTGCTAAGACTGTGTTTTCTCTCAAGATTTTAGCGGAAAAGGAATGAAAAGTCCCAATAAAACCTAATTTGCTTTTTATCCTCTCCTTCATCTCATTGGCGGCTTTATTAGTAAACGTTATCATTAAGATCGATGAGGGAAATGCTTTTTCATGAGAAATCAGATATTTAGCCTTACTCACCAAAACTCTAGTTTTCCCTGACCCTGCACCAGCTAATATAACAGAAACACCTTTGGTGTACACAACAGCTTTTTTTTGTTCATCATTTAGTCTTGATAAAAAATCCATACTCAACATAATACAATAAATAAAAAAAATATGATGCTCTAAAACTTATATATCCTTGACAACATATTGGCCAAGTTTTATCATATTGATAGTAATGGAAAAGCAGGGTAAAAAACAAATAAATTATCTTGTTTTAGGAGGAGTGGTGTTGGTCTTGATCGTCATTTTTTTTGTTTTTTACTCTTCCTCTTCAACCACAAAACAAACAGATATTGTTAACAGGGTAGAAAAAAGTACTCAAAAAAGAGGCAAAAGTATCTCCTTGGATAAAGTAAAAAAATACCTTGAAAAAGAAGCAAAAAAAGAGTTGTCAGGTACAAAATACAGGTTGGGGAAAATAAAAGCCCTACATATTGACACAACAGGTAAAGCTACTTCCTGGACCTTCACCTACGTCTACTCTAAGACAGGTGATAAAACACATATCTACGAAAAGCCATTCCGTTGGTACAAAGGAAAGATAAAAACGGGTGTAGAACAAAGAATATTGAAATCAGGACTAGATACTCCCAATTACGATTACTTATTTAAAGAAATTGATAAAAGCTGGATAAAACCAAAGGAAATTATCAAAAAGGCGATTAAGATTTATGGTCATGAGGATGAAAGTACTGGTTATGGTCTTTATCTCTACTGGCAGACAGATATCTTGAAAAGCGCTCCTATTTATGTAGTTGATCCTTATTTTATCAAAGAAAAAAAACTTTACTTCAACGCTGAAACGGGAGAGAATATCAAATAAAACCAGTTAGTGATAGTAAAAAGGTCTTTATAAAATAATATACTTTTAAAAATAAAAAGAATAAAAAAACTTGCGTGCATAATTGATAACACTATTGTTTCATGCTATACTGATTCAACATATGAAATATGTTGTTATCAACTGGAAAGCAAAAAAAAACTTTGCAGAGGTTAAAAACTGGTTACAAGCCTTCTTCGAAAATAAACCTAAACTAGATAATGTTCAAATAATTCTTGCCCCTTCTACTCCCTTTTTAGCATGGGTTAAACAATATATTGAAGATAAAAATATTGATGACATTAAAATAGCCTCTCAAGACGTATCCAAATTTGATAAAGGATCATACACTGGAGAGGCTACAGCCTACTCCTTACAAAATATTGTTGAGTACGCAATTATCGGACACAGCGAAAGAAGAAAGTATCTTAACGAAGATATTAGTACTTTAACTCAAAAAGTTTCACTATCATTAAAGTACAACATACAACCAATATTTTGTACCAGCAAAATAGAAGAAGAAATTCCAAATGGAGTGAGGATGATTGCCTATGAACCCTTAGACTCTATAGGAACCGGGAATAATTTAGCAGTTGAAAAAGTAATAGAGTTTAAAAACAGAAAATTAAAGAATAACTCAAGAATTATTTTTTTATATGGAGGAAGTGTAAATCATAACAATATATATGAATATTTGATGCAGAGCGACATAGATGGAGTACTTATAGGAACAGCATCTCTGGAAGTCGACAACTTCTTGAAGATCCTTAAAAAACTAAAGAAAAGAATATAATTAAACCCGCTGTAAAAAAAAGAACCAGTGAATAGATAACATTACCTGTCTTGGGAAGTGATTTACCCACTTTGGAACTTGTTACTGTAGAAGAAGGATTTGTAGTAATACTGGATGACGGAGAGGCCTCCGCTTTGGCTATTATAATATCTGTTGGAGATGGTGCTATAGATAACCCATCTTCACCGCTATCACTTGATTTTGGCTCTGTTGATTCTGTAGGTTCTGTTGATGGTGACCAAGCTACAACTCTTTCGGTAGGAGATAGGTTACTATTCTGTTCAGACTTTTCCTTCGAAATAGAAGGACTTATGTCGGCAACTGTTGGGCTCAAAGAAGGAGATACATTCTGTTCCTCCACCTGAGTAATTTTATTTAAAGCTATTATCTTGCTGTAGGTTTTAGGAGCTGCTTTAGTTTTAATGGTAAAAGCTTTACCTTGATCCATCGAACTATCCTGCATTAACTCAAAAGATACTATTATCAAAGATATAAGGAAAAAGGCTGTGATAAAAATCAGAGCCGCTGTTTTTTTATCAATTTTAATCTTTGTCATAATATTAGCGATAAACTATTGTATCCAGCCATCCTCCCGTGAATGAAACTGAGCTTTAATATTTAGTTCTCCTTCTTTAGATGAAATTCTAAATTTTTTATAAAAAACAAAGAATCTTTTATTAAAGTCCGTTGTAATGTCCTCAGGGCTCCACTTATCTTTATTAATTTTAATTCTTGCCATATCAATATCTGACTCTAAAATACTCGGTCTTTCTATTCCTACTATTATCTCTCCATCCTTTTCTATTGTATCAATAATATTATCAACACTCAATTTATTCCAATTTATATCAAACAAAATAATACCCTCTGAGTTAACATACTCAACTTTTTGTAAATTTATTTTATTAGCTTTAGGTTTTGTCTTAATCATAATAAATAAAGTCACTATGGAGACTATTCCTAAAAATATAAATAGCGCTATTATAACAACTAAGGCTAATTTACTCTGTTTTTTAGTCGTTTGGTTTGTTTGTATTTTTTCCCCAACTCCAACACCACTCTTTATCTTATTCGCCTTAAAATCAGGGATATTTACATGTTTTATTCTATTCTCTTTTTTAATTGAGTAAGCCTCATATGCCAAAGCTACGAAAACCACCGCAAATGCAATAAAGCTTATCTTGTTTATCGATGTTAAAAAATGTACTAAGTTCATATAGATTAATTC
>JALWZV010000053.1 GCA_027002315.1 Candidatus Roizmanbacteria bacterium
CGAATTATTTTTTTTCTTTTATATGCGCTTAATGGCTTATTGTGACCTTTCATCTTCACACTTTAGTATATCAGATGCTAGTCAAGAGCCTTTCTAATTACTAAACAAATCCCAATTTCCAAGCACCAAGTATCCCTGCCTATCGGCAGACAGGCAAACAAGCACCAAATTCCAATGTTCCAAACTTGCAAAAATTAAAAATTTTTAATTTTAAACTTCCTGTCCCGTTTTCGGGATAATTTTACATTTTTAATTTTTAACTTTTAATTTTATAGATATAAATATAGTTAAATACGAGATACAAGATATCATGGCGAAACTAGATCACGCTCCGCGTGACAATCTCCGCCGTCATTGTAAACATCGTCATTGCGAGGAATGAAGCTACGCTTAGCGTGACGAAGTGACGTGGCAATCCCCGCCGTTATGAAACTTAATACCAATCTTTGAAGTTTGCACCAATAGCCAGTCTTACTCTCGTATAGGCGGAGGTCTTTTAACTCGAGTGTCTCCAACAGATAAACAAAGAGAGAATCTTAAACTGCGAGGTGGTTCTAAATATCCATCAGGCAAATCCTCTTTAAGCAGATTTGCAAGGAGAGAGCTTTCAGCTGAGACTCAAGGGTACAATATCCCTGGAGTTCCTTCTGTTGGGATAAGTTATGTTTTTAAGAAGGACGGGACTGTTGTGATAAGAGTAAGCCCATTGTTAAGTAAAAAAGGAGTTGGTGAACAGGTTACTGGCAATCCTTTAAGTCGTGAGGAAGCTAAGTAGCTTTATGTATAGAGTGGTATAATAGACTTAATTTATGAAAGAAGGAGATTATTCTTCACTATTTGCAAGGAGAATGACTGGGGCGAAAGTTTCCATAATTCGTGAGATTATGAAGTCTGCCTCTGACCCAAACATCATTTCGTTAGCTGGAGGAATGCCTTCTCCTGACGCCTTTCCTCTAGATTTAGTTGATAGATTACACTCTTTGGCTATTCAGAAGTATGGTCCTCAAATCTTACAATATGGAGTGACAGAAGGATTTATGCCTTTAAGACAAGCATTAGCTGAGCACCTAAAACAAAGAGGTTTGGAGTTAGAACCAAAGGATGTATGTATCTCGGTAGGAGCCCAAGGAGCTATAAACGCTTTATCTGAGGTGATGCTGGACCCAGGTGATATTGTTGCGGTGGAGTCTCCGACATTCCTTGGATCTTTAAAATCGTTTCGCTCGTTTGAGGCAAAACCCATTGGGATAAAGTCTGACGAGCAAGGAATACTTCCAGAAGTATTAGAGCAGATGCTGTCTGATGAAAATAAAAAACCTAAGTTTGTTTACCTCATTCCAAATTTCCAAAACCCATCAGGAGTAACATTGTCTTTGGATCGTCGTAAACAGATAGCCGAGATTGTTCAAGAGCATAACGCTATAATTCTCGAGGATGATCCGTATTACGATCTAAGATACGAAGGAGACAATTTACCGACCTTAAAATCTTTAGCTCCTGATAATGTTGTGTACGTTGGAAGTATGTCGAAGGTGTTGTCTCCCGGAATGAGAGTAGGTTATTACGTAGCTCCAGGTCCTGTTGCTCAAGCAATGACCTCTGTTAGACAAGGGATAACGGTTCATGCTAGTCAAGAAAGTCAGGCTGTGGCAGCTGAGTATATACTTGGAGGTCATATTAATGAACACATAAAAAAGATTGTTACTTTGTATAAATCAAAAAGAGACAAGATGGTAAGTTTATTGCAAAAACATTTTCCAAACAGCTTTCATTGGAACGTTCCGCAGGGAGGAATGTTTATCTGGGTAGTAGGACCCGAAAATTTTAACGCGGATAGTATTCTCGATAAGGCCAAAGAACAAGGAGTATTGTTTGTTCCCGGACATTACTTTTTTGCCGATACTTCCCAGGGGATGAACACAATGCGTTTGAACTTTACCAATCCCTCTTTAGAGGAACTGGAAAAAGCAATACCGCTTTTAGCAAGCGTGTTAAGTTGAGTTGTTTTTTTGCTATAATCAATTTATGAAACAAATCGTGTTCTCTGCAATTCAACCTTCGGGAGATTTGCATATAGGCAACTTAATTGGAGCGATAAGACAATGGGTTAAGATGCAAAAAGAACAAAAAGATAATGAGTATATTTTCTCCGTTGTTGACCTACATGCTATTACGGTTAAACAAGACCCCGCTGTGTTGAAAGAAAAAATATTAGAGGTGGTGGCTATTTATCTGGCCTCAGGTTTGGATGAAAAAAAGTCGCGGATATTTGTTCAGTCAGAGAATCCGGATCATGCCAACTTAGCTTGGATATTTGACTGTGTAACACCATTTTCGTGGTTAAAAAAAATGACTCAGTTTAAGGATAAGAGTTTAAAGCAAAAAGAAAACACAACGGTTGGGCTTTTTAACTACCCAGCTCTTATGGCCGCTGATATACTGCTTTATGACACCGATGTTGTTCCTGTTGGCGAAGATCAACAACAACACATAGAGTTGACGCGCAATATAGCTGAAAGATTTAACAAGCGTTTTGGAGAGGTCTTTAAACTACCCAAAGGTTTGATTGACAAAACAACAGCACGGATTATGAGTTTGCAAGATCCTTTACGTAAGATGAGTAAATCTGATGCTAATGAGTCTAGCAGAGTTAATCTATTGGACGATAAAGATGTAATTGTTAAAAAAATTATGCGTGCTGTAACTGACTCTGATACAAAGGTTTTATACGATAGAGAAAAAAAGCCCGCAATCTCTAATTTATTAGCAATATTCTCTAGCTTATCAGGAAGATCTGTTCAGGATATAGAGAGGGAGTATGTTGGTCAAGGATATGGTAAATTTAAAAAAGATTTAGCGGAGGTTGTTGTCAACGCTTTACTCCCCATACAAGAGCGTTACAATAAACTTATTAAAGATAAAGATTATTTAAAGAAGGTGTTAAACGATGGTAAAGAATACGTTTATAAAAAGTCTTCTTCTAAGATGAAGCAGGTTAAAGAAGCAATGGGGCTTGGAGTAAGACTATAACCTGATCTCTTTTTCAAGCCAAGGAATATGTTTGTTTTTCCTCTCCCACCAAAGATTTTCCCAGATATAGTGAACAGCAAGCTGTTTATACTTTCCGAACCTTTCGAAATATTTTAGTATCCTGGAAACAGGTACGGGATTATTTGTTTCTCGGTTAAAGAATATTTTTGAGTATATTTTTTGTTCCCAAGGAGAGACATGGTTAAAAAAATCCCAATGATGAAAAACATCAAACAGAATATACCAAACCGTAGCTGGTCCAACACCGTATAAATTAAGCAGTCTTTCTCTTTGCTCATCTAAGGTTCGAGTTCGCAAGCTCAGCTCATCGATTTTTCCTTCATAAAAATAATCATCGATTTTTTTAATATATTTTGCTCTATAACCAACCTTTAATTGTCTTAGCTCTAGTTCTGAGATGTTATGTAGACCTCCTTCTTTCCAAAAGCACCAGAGTTCTTTAGAGTCAAAGTTCAAAAGCCTACCGTAATTTTCTAATAGTGCTTGAAACATCTGAACTGACCGCTTAATTGTAGCATTTTGAAGAATAATACCAATAATTAAGTATTCGTAAAGAGAACTGGGATGACCTGGACGCATACCTTTCCATTTTTCAATAACAGGTGATAGTGTCTTGTCTTTAGCAAATTGTTTGTAAAATGGCTTTAGATCAAGATTTAGATTATATCGATAAATTATTTCTTGTTTTAAAGACTTGGTATATGATTCAGACAGTTGTGGCTCAGAGAATACCTCTACTGTAACTTGTGGCTTATTTATACTTCCTGTGTTAATAAACTTTAGACCTAAGGGAACATCTCTCCAAAACCATGTTTGCCAGCGGATTCCTTGTTGCCATATATTATCTCCTGACGTGAAATGATCTGGTTTGTGGAACGTAGCATCAAAGTTAAAAGGAGAGGTAGGAGTTATAGTTATGACGTCGGTTTTGCTTAGTCTCATTTGTATAGTATATAATACTATGTTGTTAGAGGTTTATTGTGCAAAATATGAACTTAGATTTGTCTAAATCTGCGGATAAGATTGCCCCCTTACTTTTAGGACAGTATTTATGCCGAAGGTTTGCAAATGGCAAAGTTGGAAGATATAAAATTACAGAGGTTGAGGCTTATTTAGGGGAAAAAGACAAAGCTTGTCACTCATCAAGGGGCAGGACAAAAAGAACGGAGGTTATGTACGGTCCTCCTGGATACTGGTATGTTTATCTCATATATGGAATGTACCATATGTTGAATTTAGTTACTGGACCCAAGGGCACACCGGAGGCCATTTTAATCAGGGAAGTTGAGGGAATAAATGGACCAGGAAGGCTTACCCGTGCCTTAAAGGTAAATAAAGACTTTAATGGTAAAGAAGCAATCAAAATTAACAACTTGTGGATAGAGTTTAGGAGAATTAATTCTAAGAGTGTGAAGGTTGCCAAGCTCCCTCGCGTTGGTGTGGACTACGCAGGGGAGTGGAAAGATAAGTTGCTTAGATTTAGAGTTATAAACAAGTGACACAGTTTTCAATGTTATACTTATGAGTATGTCCAATAATATTGATTATCAAAGACTTTACAACAGGGTTGGGAGCTTAATCGGATGGGATTTTAGCAAACTCCAAGTTGTGAGGAAGGGAGAGAAATGGAGATTTTATGATGTTGTGGTTGAAAGGTCACCTGACAACTCTAATCTTTTGGATATAGGAACAGGTGGTGGAAGACGTGTTTTAAAGATTACTTCTAATTTTAGATCTGTCGTTGGTATAGACTTATCTAAAAACATGATTCAAGTTGCCAAAGATAATTTAAAAAGATCTAAAAAAAGAAATGTAAGGTTTGTTGTTATGGATGCATTTAATTTGGGGTTTTCCAACGATTTTTTTGACATTATTTCATGTCGTCACTCTCCTTTTTCATCGCAGGAAATTTTTAGAGTACTAAAACCTAGGGGGATTTTTTTAACTCAACAGGTAAGTGAAGGTGATAAGCTAAATATTAAACAAACATTTGGGCGCGGTCAGGATTTTCACGTAAAGGACGGGAGTGCTAAACGTAGATATGTTTATGAGTTGAGAAAAGCTGGTTTTGAGAAGATTGAGGTTTTCGAGTATGATGCGAAGGAATGGTATAAAACACCTGAAGACTTAATCTTTCTTTTACAAAACACACCTATTATTCCGGAATTTGGTAAACAAAAAGAAGACTTTGTTCTTTTATCTAAATTTATTGAGAAATACACTACAGACCAGGGAATACTCACAAACTCTAAGCGCTACATGATTATCGCAAGGAAACCTTGAGTCAACCAGATCTCTATCTAAGTTTGAGATAAATACAGCAATCGTGGTTTATGATGTATAATATATACTATAGGTATAGATTAAACTAAATCTAATATTAGATATGATAGAAGGACCTTATAGGTATAGAGAAAAACCAGACACTCTTTTTCAGCAAGGAAGGTTTTATGAAGCTTTTTCATCAATTGTAGAAAGAGGTAATTTTGATGGAATTATCCTCGGACAAGGTCCGTTGCGTTGGTTTAATGCAACTATGCGTTTGTTAAATATCTTGACTTTTCGTATTGGTATGGAAAGAAATACTCAATTTGTTTTTAAGATGTATCCTAATGTGAGACTCAGAGTATGGAGTATAAAAGGAGAGAGAATATTTAGCAAGGGAAAAAAGAGACCAATGATAGGAGGAGTTTTTGCTGGGAGCATTGGTAAATTAGGAGTTGTTGAGGTGGGAAGAGTTTGGAGAGACGATATTGTTACACTACACATAGAAACAGATAACAGAGTATTACGGATGCATAGGTTTCCTTTGTATGATTCCGGACAAAATTCTACCCCTTATTTCACGTACTTAGCATCGACAATGAAAGATCAGAAGGATGATTACTCATTTATTAGTATTTTAAAAGCAGAGTAATCATATGATTGTAACAGAAGAATTAGACACAACACAGGTTGCTTTAAAAATAGCGGAACCTGGATCTTTGGAAGGAACAGTACACGAACGTGAAGATGATGGTTTCTTTGCGTCACTGAGACCATTCTTACCGAAGCATCTTTTTAAGGATAATAAGAATGATAATGGTTTTCTAACAAGCTCTGAGCTACAAGAGATTTTTAATATAGATAATAAAACTCTTCAGAAGGCGGCAGCGGAGCTGAGTAGTTTGACAGATTTTTCTGCCCCCGAAAGAGTTGGAAAGACAAGAAGATGGAGTAGGTATGAGGTTGGAGCGTTAGCGGCTTATATGGTTTATCATTATGGACGCAGAGGAGAGGAAATTTTAAAACTTATTCCTGAGGGTGTATATGATGTTTTACCTGGTCTCGATGGTGACTTCTATCTTACTGCAAAAGAAGCGGGTAATCTTAATTCGCGAATCGATGAGGAACTGTTTAGAAACCTGATTCATATCTTTAATATTGACAGGGATAGATTTCCTCGACGTGTAAATGAGAATGGTCGGTTGGTTACTGTATTGCCACGTAAGTTTTGGAATAGCGTAGCAGAGGTTTTAGAGTTAGCTCAAAAGGAAGGTTGTGAAAAAAGAGTTTTTAAGTGGATTAGAGGCAATAGAGAACGTGTCGGTAAAGCACTTTTTAGTAGCTTAGACGATGGTTTTTGGAGATTATTAGATAATTATTTATCTGATGATGATAAAGATGAGAATGAAAAATTAGAGTGGTTGCCAAACGCAGAACAGGTAGAGTTGATTAGAGACGTGCTTGATGATGCAGAGGAGATACTTGCCAGCTTCGATGTTGGAGATAAAGAGAGTTCTGTTCCCTTACATAAAACAATAATGCTTCTTGAAGGAACTAGGAAATATGTTCCTCCGTCTAATGGCTTAGAGGTTAGTGGTCTATACCAAGAATTATTTCGTGTAGGTGAGAGAGCTAAGGAGGTTTTGTTTAATTATAATGAAGGCTTAATCTTATCAGTTATCGGGAAGTTTAACTACTCAAGGTATGGAATAGCGCTAGATGAACTATACCAAGTAGGAGCTATTGGGCTTCTGAGGGCAATTAATGAGTATGACTTTAGACGAGGAGCAACATTACAAACCTTTGCTTATGCAAAGATACGGGGAGAGATTACTCACTATTTGAGAAGTACCAACAGTATCCCAGCGCATGACGCTGATAGAGTTAGGCAGGTGTTAAGCGTGAAATATGAGTTATGGCAGATATTAGGAAGAGAACCATCATAGCAGAAAGTAGCTAAGGAAATGGGGATTGCAGAAGAAGAAATGGAAAAGGTTCGTTGGTTGATAGAAAATGGGAGGGAAATTTATCTTGATGCGAATGGTTCTTGGCCTGAAATTATCACCTCTACAGGAGATAAGTCTCCTGAACAAGTTGTTATCAAAAAGACACTGTGGAGAGAGTTATTAAGCAGAGTAACAGAAAAGTTTGGTTCTAAGAACACATCAATCTTTGCGTTATGGCTAACTGGACATAGTTATAACTCCATACTTGAGGTACTGGGTTTAAATATAAGCACACAAAGCGTGGGAAACATTGTACAAAACATATTAAAGACATTAAGAGAGGATTTAGAGGCTAAAGAGTTGGTTGCAGAACTAGCATCAGGATCTTGATAGATCCTTCTCTTGTTTTTCGCAATTTTTAAGATAAAATGTGATTAATTATGCAGATAACACCGCAATATTTTGTTTACTTTGGGCTGCTTTTGATAATTCTAGAACTGATTATTGGGGTAAGCACAGGTTTTGATTTGTTACTCTCAGGAATTTTGTTTATCATCGGTGGAGGAATCTTTTGGTTAACCAACATATTTTGGTTGTCCGTAGTTTCCACATTATTACTTATAGCGTTATATTTTATAATCTTTAGAAAATCATTAAGGAGTAAGTTTATTCCTATAACTACGCGCAAAACAAATATTGATAAATTAGCAGGAGCGGAGGGAGTTGTCGTGAAGAACATCTCGAAAAACAAACCAGGGCAGATTAAGGTAGAAGGAGAGGTTTGGCGTGCTTCAAGTAATGAGAACATTCAGAAAGGAGAAACAGCCTTTGTTAAATCAGTAGAGGGAGTTACATTAAAAGTTTCTAAAAAAGGAGGTACAAAATGAGTTTTTTTATAGTTCTTGCAATATTATTTTTCTTAGCTCTTGCCAAAGGAGCAGTTATAATCAGACCATACGAAAAAGGTTTAGTAATACGGTTAGGTAAGTATCACTCAACGCTTTCTTCTGGTCTAAACTTTGTAATTCCGTTCATTGACTCTGTGATGAGAGTTGATATGAGAGAACAGGTTATAAATGTTAATCCTCAACAGGTCATCACTAAGGATAATGTGAGCGTTTTGGTTGATGCTGTAATTTACACGAAGGTGGTAGATCCTGTCAAAGCAGAGTTTGAGGTGGAGGATTTTGAGATAGCTGCGACAACGTTAGCTCAGACAACTTTAAGAAATTTAATAGGAGATAAAACCTTAGATGATACTTTAGTTGCACGTGATGTGTTGAACACAGCTTTAAGAGATACTTTGGACGAGGTAACTCATAATTGGGGAGTCAAGGTTACAAGGGTGGAGTTGAAAAGAATTGACCCGCCACAGGATATCACTGATGCAATGAGTAAGCAGATGAAGGCGGAACGAGAAAAAAGAGCAGCTATCTTACAGGCTGAAGGAGTTAAGCAGTCTAAGATTTTAACATCAGAAGGAGAGAAGCAAGCAGCGATATTGAAAGCAGAAGGTGAGGCAGAGGCTTTGAGAAAAGTTTCGGAGGCGGCTCAACAATATTTTAAAGATAGACCAGAGGTTTTAAAAAGACTTGAGGTTTTAAAATCAGTTTTAGCTAAAAACACAAAGTTTGTTATCCCAACAAGCAGTGAGACAATCAACTTGTTAAATTTAGAGGGAGATAACAAAACAACAGTTTTACCAAGGAAGAAGTAATTGTTTTAAAATGAGCAGGTCTGTATATAAAAAGGCGCTAAAACTGCACAGACAGTATAAGGGAAAGTTGTCTGTAGAATCTTTAGTCAAGATAAAATCTAAGGATGATCTTTCTTTAGTTTATACTCCTGGTGTAGCAGAGCCTTCAAGGGTGATTGCGAAAGATCCACAAGAGTCTTTTAACCTTACAATGAGGGGTAGGACAGTAGCTGTTATCTCTAACGGAACGGCTGTTTTGGGGCTTGGTGATATTGGACCTGAGGCTGCTTTGCCAGTAATGGAAGGGAAGGCGCAGCTTTTAAAGGATTTTGCAGGAGTTGACGCTGTACCTCTTGTAATTAAAACTAAAAAACCTGAGGAAATTATTAAATTTGTTAAGGAAGTTGCTCCCACTTTTGCCGGTATAAATTTAGAGGATATTGCTGCTCCTGTTTGCTTTCAGGTAGAGGAAGCATTGCAAGATATTGGTATTCCCGTTTTTCACGATGATCAGCATGGTACGGCAATTGTTGTTGCAGCTGCGTTAAGTAATGCAGCTAAGGTTGCAGGTAAGAAGATGTCTGACCTAAAGGTTGTTATCTCAGGGGCTGGAGCAGCGGGTATTGCTATAACTCGTTTACTTTTGGGGTTGAACTGCTTGGCTGGAGAGTGCTTTTTAGCATCTAAAGATTACAGGGTTGGTAACTTAATCTTGCTTGATAGTAAAGGAATTATTCATAAAGACAGGCATAACTTAAACATTTATAAGCAGGCGCTTTTGGGTTTTATTAATAAAGAGAACAGAGTAGGTGGTTTAGCTGATGCTTTGGTTGGAGCGGATGTATTTATCGGAGTATCTAAGCCTAAACTTGTTACTCCGTCTATGATTGCTACAATGGCAGAAAAGCCAATTGTTTTTGCAATGGCTAATCCTGAACCAGAAATACTGCCTAATGAGGCGGAAAAAGCAGGAGCGTTTATTGTAGGAAGCGGAAGAAGTGACTATCCAAATCAGATAAATAACGTCTTGGCATTTCCTGCGGTTTTTAAAGCTGTAATTGACGGACGGCTTAAAAAGATAGATTTAAAGATGAAGATTAGAGCAGCTAAAGCATTAGCTGAGATAATAAAACCAACCAGAAGAGCAATTCTCCCTGACCCCTTTTACCCTGATTTAGCTGAGATTATAAGCAAGAGAGTGTTAGAAAAATAAATAATAGAATAGGGTTAGTAAGAGAACCAATATTATTTAATTTTCCAGGAATGAATATGTTTGCTTGACAACTTGACAAGTTAGAGGACGTAGAGTATCATAAAGATATGATCAGTGTACAAATAGGAGAGTTTAAAACCAAGATGTCTTTTTACCTTCAGCTTTTGCAAAAAGGGGTAAATATAGGCTTGCTTTATGGTAGAGGTAAAAAACCAGTTGCTAAGATTACTCCTTGGTTCAATGAAAAGTCTGAGAGAAAGTTGGGGGTCTTATCTAAGTATGGAACTGTAAAACTTAAAAGTTTTAAGATAACCGACGAAGAATTACTAAGCCCATGAACTATTTGATTGACACTCACATTCTTTTATGGTCTTTATTTTCACCACAAAAACTACCTAAAAAAGTAAAATTTATTCTAACCGATTCAAAAAACACTATCAATGTTAGTTTGATAAGTTTATGGGAGATATCCCTCAAGTACTCTTTAAGAAAGTTGGAGGTTAACAAGAAAGCTTTAGATTTAATACCAAAATCCGTTGAGGAGATGGGTTTTATATTTCTCTCACCTCAGCCAGAGGAGTTAATTCAATTTTATCAATTACCTCATCTCCATAAAGACCCATTCGATCGCTTATTGGTTTGGCAAGCTATTAGAAATAAATTGATTTTTATTAGTCTTGATGAACAAGTGGTTGATTACAGTAAGTTTGGCCTACAGATTTACAGGTTTTAGGAGTGTTGATATAACAACAGCTAGGATTTTTACAAGGAAGGTAGATAAAGAGTAAGAGGTTAAGGTGTGTATTCTAAAGGAGTAGCATTATAGACAGTAACGCCATTTTCGTCTCTTGGATAATCTTTGAACTTTTTTTTCCACTCTTCAAATCTGCCAGCCAGCCAGTAATTGTGAGCTACGGAGTCAATAAGTACATCTCGGGGAATGGGTAGATTGTCTAAAGAGCCTGGATATACTCTTTCGTAAACCCTGGAAATTTTAATTAATGTATTCTGATCTGGAATTATTATCCAAGGTATCTTGGGTTCTTCTCTAAGATCTAGGCTTGTTTGTTCACCCTTTCTTGTTATTTCACCATTAATTATTCCCATATTTATAAGCTTATTCCAATAATCTATATCTTCTGGCTTTAGAGCTCTGATCCTCCTTTTTTCTCTGAAGGTTCGAACATTTGCAGGTATTTGTTCCAGTTTTGTTAACTTACATGCACTAACTCTGTGTCTACCATCATCTACAACATAGATTTGACCTTCTGGTCCCTTTATCTCTGAAAGTTGTATGCTTTCGCTGTGTTTCTCTGTGTGGAAAATCTGTTCTAATTTTTCTGGTTTTCCAGATAAAACATTTTCTGCTAACGTACTAATTCTTCCCCTTCTTGATGTAATTTCTTGATCCCATCCTCCCTGAGTAGCAAGGAAACTTTTGCCAACTATAGTATCAACTGGAACAACCTTATATGCTGTGTCAAATTCTCCCGAACAGTAGTAATCAAATTCCTTTGTGTCCAAAACTGGTTCTTTGGATAAGTCTGCTGGACTTAATATAGTAGTAGGAGATTGCTCTTTTATGAATTTTGAAAGCTCTTCTTTGTTTTCAGGCGGTTTTGTATCTGTGTATTCTTTTTTCTTTTGCACCTCAGGTGTAGAAGCAGTTTGAGGTTTTTGTAATTCAGGTGTTTCGACTTTTGTATCAGTTTGTCTCAGAGCAGTCGCTATCTCCTCGTTGTCGAGGGCATATGCTTTAGCCTTATCAGGATAAGATTGTACAAATTCTTCTAAGGCTTTCTGGTGAGCTGCACGACTAGCTGCAGCATAATTTCCTCCTGTTTCAGCAATGTTTAAGGCTCTATTTTCTGCTTCCCTTTTAAGTTTTTTCCAAACAGGATCTTTTTCTAAATCAACTTTATTGCTTCCATCTGTATAGATTCCAAATTGATCATATTTTTCAAGCAAGTCTGGTTGTTCATGAGCAAACCTTTCCCTTGCCTGTCCTGGCATAATATCTTCTTCATAAGCTTTTTTATCATTTATCCATTTCATCCATTTTTCTAGTTCATCATCAGATAGCCCCTTTTTTTCTCTATAAGGTTCAGGGTTTTGTTCTTCCCATTCAGATATTAAATGTGTTTGTATTGTTTTGTATCTTGAATCTGCCTCAATGTTTAAAGCTGGTAGACCGTGTTTTTTTCTATGTGATTCTATATCTATACTATATTCTTGTGTGATTCGCTTGTCGTGGTTAGATTTTACAGTGTTAATTTTATCTAAAGCATCGCGAGTATCTGTTTGCAATCCTCTACTAGCAATATCAGCAATGTGTTTTAATTCTCGAGTGTGCAAGTCTGGTCTTGCTTGAGGTTGTTTGATTCTTTTTGAAGCGGGTTTTTGTATTTTTTCTTGCAATGCTGATGGTTCTTCTGTCATTCTTTAGTTAATTTGTTAATATTTAATGTTAATAAACATTTTCGTTTACAGACTATTGCCATTTTTATTTTATTAGTTTGTATTTTTTTTGCAACTTCGTAGGCGGTATATAATTAAATCTTTTTCTGGTGCAGGTATTTATCAAAGATTTGAACGGTTTCTTTCTCATGTCCTCTAATGCAGTTGTGACCAGCATTTTTTATTATTGTGATGTTTCGTATCCCGACTGATCTGGCTTGTTTCAAGTAAGAATCTTTTTCTCCATAAATAAAAAGAACTTTTTTTTGATGAGGCATGATGCTTGAGGTTGTTTTAAGCAAACCAACTAAAGAGTCGAATGCTCCCGTTAATGTAACAAAACTATCAGAAAATTTATACTGCACATTCTTGTCAATGTGTTTTCTAGCTAAAAAGACTAAATGGTTTTTAACAAAGCGGCTTTTCCTTAAAAAGTTTATAACCAAATTACTTTTGAGTATCAGTTTAGCCCAAAAAGGAATGTCAAAGTTTTTTACTGGAGCACCAATAAAAATCTTTTTATTGTTGTTGGGGTATTTTTTGCTAAGCTCCATAATCAATCTATAACCTAAGGAAAAACCAACAAATACTCCTTTGTCTAAATGACGACTCACTAATAAAGCATGTATTTTTGGGGCAAGAGAGGAAAAGTCTTTGAACGAGTTCAACTCTCTAGCATTCAGATAGCCTGACAAATGAACGGAAACTACTCTATATTTTTTACTGAGAATATTGAGAAATAATTTTTCTTTTTCAATTGGGGAAATCCAACCAGGAAAGAATACTAAAATCTTCCCTCTGACGCCGTATTGTTTAAAATTTATATTTTTCATAATATGTCGGGGTGGCGGGAATTGAACCCACTACCTCACGGTCCCGAACCGTGCGTTCTACCGATGAACTACACCCCGTAACAATACTGATTATATCAAAGCCATAAAAATAAAATTTGTTATAATACCGTATTAATTATCATCTATAAATACCCACGCTTTTACAGACGGAGTACTTCACAATCTCAAGCAAAACCTGTTTTACTTTACAAAAAAATAATTCTCGTTAAATTAGAAACTTATATTTCTCCTTTATTAATAATTTTGTTTCTATAAAAATTCATTGATTGAACTTTTATTCTTACCTTTTTACTTAGATGATTACAGCAAGAAGAGGAACCTTTAATTGTAAATATGAGCTAGCCTTGTTTATGCCTCATTTTTATGTTTGTGCTCATTGTAAATATTCACCAATTGTTTTTCCCATCCAAAATTAGTCCTTTGATTTAATAGTTTTTTGAAAGCTTGGATAATTTCTCGGTGAGAAGAAGAAATATCAGATAAAGCACTAACCACTTGTTCTATAAAACCTCCTACTATACCATTGGAGTCATCAACCCCGCCGTATGAAAGTTTTTTGTCTAAACGCAAAAGAATATTTAAGATAAAGTGGACTGTTTTCAGGTTAAGAGAGAGATTAGATAAAACTAAACGGAGCTTAGCACATCCCTTGGCTAGATTATCTTGATATTGACTCCAAATTCTTGAAGGACCAGTATAGGCTCTAATATATTTGAAGGCAGTTCTTACTTGGGACTTAAGTATTAAAAACTGTTCAGGATTATTTATATCCAGATTAGGATGAAGTGCAAACTCAAAATGATCAGTGAATTGTTCTTCTTCCTTGGTTAGTGATTTTCCTTGTTTTAGGCTATAAATAGCTACAGCTATCATATGCTTACATAAAATATCTCTTTGACCTAAGTAGCAATCACAATAGCCCACGTCAAAGTTTTTGTGATTTACACTAACGGTGTATAGATAAGTACCTTGAACCAGAGCAGTAAAACCAAAATCTTGGGTTTTAAAATTTTTTACTCTATTTTCTCGGTACAGCTTAACAGCTCTAAACCAGGTGTTTTTGTCTATACTAATTTTAATCTCATCTAAAGAATAAAGAGGTGTTATCATTGGTTTATTATCACAACATCTTTTATTATGCTTTGTTAGAGTATTTTATTTATCAAAATCAGCAATTTTTATTCCTAACAATAAAAGTCCTATTGTGATTATAACTCCAACTAAGCCGTGGATTGAGAAAAATTGAAAAATATAACCAATAAAACCACCAAGTCCAGGTACAAATGAAGTCCAAACGGGAGGTTGTGGAATAATAAATCCCAAAAGATCTCGTGTTACTTTTCCATCAGAGACAATAATAAAGGAATAGATAATGATAAATAAAATTGCTATGGCTATTATTACTGTGCCAATTATTCTACGAAATCTTTTCATAATGACAACTAGAAATTTCAACAAGAATATAATAAATTTTGAAATAAAAATCAAATCGCGTTTAGGCAATTTTATCATTCCTTTCAAAATAGCCTTAAATTCGCATTTTGTTTAAGACATTTACCAAAACATATGGCATTTTGATAAATACATTTGACAAAATGCAGATTTTTATTATAATTTTAAGTATATGATTATCAATGTTTTAGACAAACTCGTTCAACTCCAAGAAACTTATCGTCAACAAGGAAAGAAGTTTAAATTTCAGCGCTTCCTTTTTAAAGAGTTAAAAGAAGAAAGCAAACCTCCTCACATTACTGGCATCTCTGGTTTACGTGGATCTGGTAAGACGGTTTTGCTTTTACAATTACTTAATACTCTATCTAAAAGCTTTTATATTTCTCTTGATACTCTTGAAAACGCAAATCTTTTTGTTTTAGTAAAAGAGCTTGTAGAACG
>JALWZV010000054.1 GCA_027002315.1 Candidatus Roizmanbacteria bacterium
AATTGTTAAAATAGTATTGCAGAATTTGATAAATACAAGTAGAATATCCAAAGTCAACAATTATTAAGCTGTTTTTAGATTAAATTTGAGAAGAAAAAGACAAAAAAGATATATAACAAATCACTATATACGCGATCAGATGTTGAGAGTGATTGATGAAGAGGGTAATTTTGTCGGAATGCTTAAGACAAGAGAGGCATTGCAAAAATCTGAAGAAGCAGGATTAGACCTGGTTTTGATTGCTCCGCATGCAAGACCAGCCGTAGCCAGAATAATAGATTACAAGAAGTTTTTGTATTTACAGGAAAAGAAACGAAAAGAAGCAAAAAAGGGCTCTAAAAAAGGACAAACAAAGGATATAAAATTGTCTCTTTTTATTGCTAAAGGCGACAGGGACAGATTTTTGAAAAAGACAAAAGAATTTTTAGAGAAAGGTCATCAGGTACGCCTTAACTTAAACCTTAGAGGAAGAGAGTTAGGCAAAAAACCTATGGCGATAGAGTCTCTAAAACAATTTATTACCGATTTAGGCGATAATGTCAACGTTTCTAAAGAACCAAGGGTTGAGGGTAGAGTTATAAGAGCAGTAGTTAGTCAACTAAAAAAGAAATAGTAGTTTATAATATATAAATTAAAATGAAAAAGAATAAACAAAAGACAAGAAAATCAGCAGCTAAAAGGTTTAAGGTGACAAAAACCGGTAAGGTTTTACACAGACAACAACAGATAAGACACCTTAGAACTAAAAAGGGTAAACGTAGATTAAGAAGATTGAAACAGATGAAAGAGGTTACAGGAAAGATGAAGGATAAGGTTAAGAAAATGTTAGCAATTAAGTAATTTAGAAAATGGCAAGAGTTAAAAGAGGTGTTACCGCACACAAAAAACATAAGAAAATTTTAAAATTAGCCAAAGGTTACAGAATGAGCAGACACAGGCTCATTAAGGTAGCTAATGAGGCAGTTTTGCATGCTGGCGAGTATGCTTTCATGGGCAGAAAAAGGAAAAAGAGAGATTTTAGAAGGTTGTGGATTATTAGAATCAATGCTGCTTTGAAAGAGCTGGGAATGAAATATAATCAGTTTATAAGAAATTTGAAGACAAAGAAGATTGAGTTAGATAGGAAGGTGTTAGCTAAAATAGCAGTAGAACACCCAGAGATCTTCAAAAAAATAGCAAAAAAAGTAAAGTAACTTGCATATAGCTTTTACTCCAAAGGTGTCGTATAATAACCAATATTATGGTCTTCTTCTCTGATTTAAAAAATAAAAAGGTTAGAACTCAAGACAGAGTTACTGTCGGCAAGCTTGATGATCTAATATTCTCCGTCTCAGATAACCCTAAAATCACCAAAATAGTTGTTAAAAAACGCGGAGAAAAAATAATCATACCCGCAGATTATCTCATAAAGATCGGAGCCGATGTAATTATTGATAAAAGTTTTGAGGAGGGTGAAATCTCAGAAAAAGAGCTTTATATCGAGAAAAATTTACTCAATGTTCAGATTATTGACATCAAAGGAAATAAAGTCGTGAGAGTAAATGATGTTGTGATCCAAGACAGAAAAGAGTACATAATTAGTGGCGTTGATATTGGATTTTTAGGGGTGTTGAGGTTTTTAGGTCTTGATGATATTGTTATCTCGTTTTTTAGAATCTTCGGGAAAAATCTTTCTCCAAACATACTTCCATGGAAAGATATCCAGCCTTTGGAATTAACAAAAGGTAGTCTTCTACTCAAAAAGGAGGAGGAAAAAATCGAGAGGATTCATCCAGCAGATTTAGCCGATTACTTAGAACAAACAAACGTAAACAACGTTGTTAGATTTGTTAACACCTCTTTGGACAAAGACTTTATAGGAGACGTCATAGATAACCTAAACATTAATTACCAAACAGCTGTTTTTGAGGAACTAAAGCCTAAAAAAGCAGCCCAGATACTTGAGTATGTAGATCCAGATGAGGCTGTGGACATACTACTCACGCTTTCTAAAAGAAGAAGGAGTGCTATTTTAAAGTACCTAAAGCCAGAGATTCAAAAAGAACTTGAGTACTTAATGCAGATGTCAAAAACACCGATAGGAGAGTTGATGACCTCCGAGTATCTGACTGTTTCTCCTGAGATGAGATTAAAAGAGGTTGTTCAGATAATTAAAAAAAAGGGTGATGACTTTCCTTTTTTAAACTATATATATGTATTGAACTCTAAAAAACAGTTGGTGGGAGTGTTCAGTCTGTACGAGTTAATCTCAAACGATCAAAACACAAGAGTGTATAAAGTAATGGTTGGTAATGTTATCTCTATATACCTCACAACTCCTAAAGAACTCGCTTTGAAGAAGATGCTTAAGTATAAACTCAGCGCTCTCCCAGTAATTAGCTCAGATAAGATAATGTTGGGAATGGTTACGTTTGATGATCTTAGTGAAGAACTGATAGAAAAACTTTAAAACCATTTAGGGATCCCAAAAGTTATCCGTATATTATAAAATATAGGTTATGTTCTTTAACTCAAAGTTTCTTAAGAAACTAAAGCACAATCTGATTATCTTCATCGCAATTTTGGGTCCTGGACTCATTGCTGCAATTGCTGATAACGATGCAGGAGGTGTAGCTACTTACACCGTAGCTGCTGCTATGTATGGAACGGCCTCACGATTCTTTATTTTGATAGAGATGTTTTTGCTCGGAATAACCCAGGATGTGGGAGCAAGAATAGCTTTAGTAACTAAAAAGGGTTTGGGTGACCTGGTAAGAGAGAACTTTGGTATTAAATTTTCCGTTGTTCTTTTTGCCTTTTACTTTATCGTTAATCAAGGTGTTGTCTTGCAAAATGTATCAGGGTTAAAATCAGCTCTGATGCTTTTTTCTTTCCCATGGCAGATATCATTGCTTGTTTTTTCGCTGTTTATAATCTTTGTAATAGTAAAGTTTGATTATGCGCGAATACAGAAAATATTTCTTTTTCTAATAGTCTTTTATCTCGCTTATGTCGTGTCTGCTTTTATGGTTCATCCTAACTGGAAAGATGTGTTTTACAACACTGTAATCTGGCCGAAAGACACAAAAATCGACCTCCCGTTTATCTTCTCAAGATTGGCGGTGCTCGGAACTACAATAACCGCGTGGGGACAGTTCTTTGTTCATAGTTATATCGTTGATAAAAAGCTGACAAAGGATCATCTAAACTTCGAGAGGGTTGAGATCTGGCTGGGTTCGATACTAACAACCTTCATATCGTTGATGATGGTTGTTGCTGTGTCATACACCTTATATAAGCACGGAATAAGAGCTCAAGACGCGTACAGCGCAGCTATAGCAATTAAGCCTGTGGCAGGAGATTTCGCCTATATGCTTTTTGCGGCAGGACTGCTTGGCGCCTCCATACTGGGACTAGTTATAGTGCCTTTGGCGACAGCGTATGTTTTTGCTGAGTTGTTTGGATATGAGGGAAGCCTTGATGTTGAGTTTAAAAAGGGGAAGTTTTTTTATATCTTTTTTAGTGTACAGATATTGTCTGCCTACTTAATTAGTTTGATACCACAGGTTAATCTTTTTAAGATAACTCTTTTTGCTGACTTTTTAAACAGCGCGATGTTGCCGGTAGTGTTTTACCTCTTGATTAGGTTTGGAGAGAGCGAAAGACTGATGGGAAAGTATAGAGTTAGGGGAGCGACTTCGTGGTTTTTGAGAGCAAGCGCCGTGTTTATAGGCGTAATCGTTATTGCTACTACATTGGCAAAGGTTATTGGAGTGTACTAAATTGTATCTAGTATTTTGTATCTAACACGTCATCACGAGGAGAGAAACGACGAAGTGATCTCCGACTATATGAGAATAAAACCAATCTCTGTTTAATTTTCCATAATTATGTTAAAAACCATAACGGCGGAGATTGCTTCGTCACTACGTTTCTCGCAATGACGATGTTTATCATAACGGCGGAGATTGTCACGCGGAGCGTGATCTGGGCAAGTCAGACTTGCCTGGCTCGGACATGACCACGTCGCTCTCCCTGTTCTCTTCTCGCAATGACAATAAAGGTTTGGATTATTATAGCAATATGTTACAACCCCCGAGGTTGATTTGAAAATAAAACGTTGTATAATAAAAATTATTATGGGATTAAAAGAAATTGGCTTAGGAGCACTTCGTCACTTTGGAATGGGGGTTCTTTTTCGAAGAAGGCCTCATTTAAAAGAAGTTATTTCAAAACATGTTTCACCTGTTCCTGAAGAGTTTGTTCCCATATTTTACGAATTAAGCGAATATGTCGATGCAGCTATACAACAATATGCTTTGACAGATAACGAAGGTCTGAAAACTGTTTCTGTTGCTAAACCTGAGGACAATATTCTATGTCGTATAAGTAAAGATGTTATACCAGGAGAGCGACATATAGAAATTGTCATGCTTGATAACACAGTTACTTTTTTGCCTAATGGTTATACAATTAGGTGGATAAAACAGGGTAAAAAGATTAGAGCTGTAGGTGGAATAATTCAAACAAAGGATATAGAAGGGGAACAAAAAATGGTTTTAATACCTATTCCGCCGAATAATGACTTTTTTGAAATCTTACTGGAAATGATTCAACTTAATGAACCACAACTTAGACAGTGGATTTCAAAATAGCAAACATTTTACTTTGATTATTGATTGTATTATTTTTACATCTTTAAACTAAGCTCTCCCTATTAAAAC
>JALWZV010000055.1 GCA_027002315.1 Candidatus Roizmanbacteria bacterium
AGTATTTATTCTCATAGTGTTTTAATCTAATTAACTTTTAACTAACTGATAACTCCTTAATTTTAGTTAAATTTGTTACCGAAATATCTGACATTTACAGCAATGACGTGAAAGAAAATCTATTAATTGATATCTTTGATTGACAGGTTGACATATTGGGCAGTTGACGGGTCGACACAAGATCGACCCCTACTCTCTGTCTGTGCAAGAAGACTTGCGATTTGGTGCTTGGAATTTGTTTACCTGCCCGCAATCGCTGAAGCGATAGCTTCTGCAGGCAGGGGATTTGTTTAGAAATTAGGTTAATTAGAAATTATTTATATGTTAGGTTAATTACAAGCAATCACATCCATTGTTAGGATCTTCACAATCTGATTGAGTTTGATATATATTATGACTTGTAGAACAATAGTCAGATATATCTCCACAGTAAGGAGAACCCTTTCCATTATTTACAAAACACAATTTACACCCTGTGGATGAACAGTAGTAGTTTACAGAGTTAGGATCAACTGTTGGTTGTGGGGCATTAGAGACTATATCAATGTTTGTACACTCATCACTGCTCACATTCGGACTTGAAACTCCATAGTTGTATTTACCTGTGTATACAGCAGTAGACAACTGTGAACATATTCTATACCAACTTGGTTTTGAAGACGAACAATCATATTGATACAGGTAATCTTTATCTGGAGATTGAGGGTCCTTCTGCATTTCTCCTATGTAGTTCTTAAACTTAGCACTAGATGTACTACCAATATGACAAAAACAATTATCACCAGAAGATTGAATACTGTCATAACAAATATAGTTACCATCAGGATATGACTTATTATCGTTATAATAACCTTCTAAAGACTTTGTTAGTTTATCTAAGTACAACTTTCGTTTTGCATCCATGCCTTTATTAATCTGTTGTATAGGATTAAGATAAACAATAAAGGCTATAGCAATAGCAGCAATAATGGATACCACTATTAAGACCTCCATCAAGGTCATTCCTTTTCTGAAAACTTTACTTTGTTTCCGGTGATGCATCTTTAGGCAAATTAATCTTTGGAGACAGCGTTGCTACTGGTGGCGTTGGAATAGAAAGCTGTTGTATCTCCGTATTTTTCTGCTCTTGCTTTGGCTGTTGCTGAGTTTGCTTTGGTAACTTTTTCTTGAACTCTTCTAAATCTTTCTTTGCTTTCTCGTAATCTGCTTTACTCTTTTTAGCATCAATTAAATTAAGTGTTGTCTGCATCTCTAATACAGCGGTCTGATAATCACCTTTTTTATACAACGCCCAAGCTAAATTGTAATGAGCATTCGCCCAATTAGGTTTAATTGCAACAGCTTGTTGAAATAGATTTACTGCTTGCTTATACTTCTGTAGAGCAAAATAAACGCCTCCTAAATTTAAGCGGTAAGTTGGGTTTTGAGGGTCAGCAATTATTGCTCTTTGATAAGCAGAGATAGTCCATACATCCGCCCCTTGAGCAATATTCAAGACATTTCTATACACACCAGCTAAGTTCGCCCAACTTGATGCTTTTTGTGGATTAAGAGCAACAGCTGCCTTCGCTTCCACTATCGCTGCTTGTATCGCCTGTGTCATCGTTTGTCTATCTCTAGCTAAAATCTCATTTTTCTTTTTATCTTTAGCTTCTTGCTGAAGTCTTCTAGCTATATTATTTGCAATTAACAAGTTAGTCTGAGAGAAAGAAGTCCTAAAATTCTCCTTATATGGCGCCAATAGTACAGCCGTACGTTGATTATCATACAATCCCTTCACATCATTTTTAACAAAAGCGTTTAGCCCTTTCTTAAAGTAAATTTCAGATGCATATGATCTACCTAAGAAATAATAAGAAAAGCCTAATGCTATTACGCTCAGTGCTACTATACCTATATACACCGGTATAAACTTAGATAAGTCTAAGGAGACAGTTCCTTCATGTTCTGGTCTCATCATCATTGCTAAGAGTACAAAAAACAAGAACCAGCTAATTAACGAGGGTGGAAGGAATAATAATACTGCTAAAGTATATATAAACAAAGCGTATTTAACAGTGTGTCTGCTAACTTTTTTAAAGGCATAGAACACAATTATGAGAAAAGATACTAATCCTAAAAGCCCCGTCTCTGTAAATAGATGCAAAACAGCAGATCCAGCTAAATTAAAAGATCCTATGTTCCATAAATTAGATTGATTATAAGTTACATCTTTAACCTTGGCAAACATAACAGAGAAGTTATCTAGACCGGCACCAAATAATGCTGCGAAAGGTTTTTTTAATATCTCCACAGCAGCATACCATGAGATACTCAAAGGAGGTAATGTTAAAAATGCTTTCTTATTGATAACAAAGTAAACTAATAGTAATAAGGATGATAAACTAAACAGTAAGGATAAAGATGCAAAAATATAGGTCTTAGAAAGTTGACGCTTTTCCACCTTGCTCTTAAAAGAAAACAGACTATAAACAACAATAAAGCCTAAAAATGTGCCTGTCTCAACAACTCCACCTACAGGACTAAATAAAGGACTTTTTAAAAATCCAAGATACAGTGGAAGATTAACATTCTTGAAAGGTTGGAAAAACGATATTATCACAACTATTGCTACTACCCACCCCGCGGCTACGAGTGTGTTTAAAGTTTCGTGTATCTTTAACTCTCTCGTCACATAATAACTCAAGATTATCAATGACAAAATCTGAGTAAAACCAAATGACGGATTAATTACAGCTTGTAATCTATTTGATGTAGATATAACTAAAGATAAAGCTAAGGATAAAATTAATAAAAAGAAGGCGTTATCTAATCCTGATCTCTTAAGTATAAGTTTCTTAAACATTAAAAATTCCAACGTAGATATAAGTATTAAAATGCCAGCACTAACAGTTAATAGATAAAATTTATTAGTTGCATAAAACTCTTGTGTAAAAGGAAGAAAAAATATTGGTGTTAAAAAAAGAGTTGTTAATAATACAGCTTTTTTAACTTTTTGAAGAAAGGCTTTCGTAGCCATCTCATCCATATAGAAAATGCAAAAAAACTATTAACTTTTGAAGGAATTCTAGTCAGTACAATTGTAAATATCTTTGTTAAAAAATGCAATACATAATATTATAGAATTTCTAATTACTAATGTTGAACACGTCATCGCGAGGATCCCGACTCGTCGGGAGACGTGGCGATCTCCGCCCATATGAGAGCAAGACTGGCTATTGTTTAGTTCCTCATGGGTTGTGTTAAGAATCGTAACGGCGGGGATCACTTCGTCGCTCACTCCGTTCACTCCTCGTGATGACATAATAGATACTAGTCCGCTAGCTGACAGGTAAACAAATCCCAAATTCCAATGTTCCAAACTTGTTTGTATTTTTATCTGTCCCGTTGTGAAATTGCTTCAGTAATTTCTTTCGGGGTTTGTAATTTGGTTATTGGTCATTGTAATTTGCTTGTTTCTTGGAATTTGTAATTTGGAATTTAGATGTTTATAAAACATTAGTTCATTAGAAATTGATTAGAAATTAGTAATTAGAAATTTTATCTTTATTCTTCATTCATTAATCATAATTAAATTCTTATCTTCAGAAGCTCTTTACTTTAAAAATCTGAGAGGGTTAAGACGTTGATTATTGTATCTTATCTCAAAGTGAAGATGTGTTCCTGTAGATCGACCTGTCGATCCCATTCTCCCGATCTGGACTCCTTTATTTACTCCCTGTCCAGGAGAAACATATATTTTGGAAAGGTGTGCGTACAATGTTTTATACCCGTTTCCGTGATCTATAATCACATGACATCCATATCCGTATCCAATACATCCAGCATAAACCACTGTCCCTGTGTCAGCTGCAAGAATAGGAGGAGCTGATGGATTAGCTATGTCTATAGCCATATGGTACCACGTTGCATATTGTGTGATGATTCCTGTTGTAGGCCAGATAAAGCTTGATGTTCCATGAACACCAGCTTGTACAGATGCAAACAAAGGATTTACATAATTAACAGGAGCTCTCTTCTTTATAATAACTCCGTTTGGAACATATAAAGTTTGTCCTGTTTTAAGAGTAAATGTATCGTCATTAGCAAACTCATTAAAAGGAAAATTAATAATGTTCTGTGCGCTGGTGTGGTATTTCTTAGCAATTGAGTATATTGTTTCTCCCGATTTAACCTTATGAACAATACCGGTTACCGGTGGAATCTTAATAATCTTTCCAGGTTGAATAGTCTCATTTTTCATGTCGTTTGCCCACTTAATTGTGTTAACTGTAATTCCAAACCGCTTAGCTATGCTAGACAAAGTGTCTCCTTCACGAATCGTGTAACTAATTACCTTATCTCTAGGCTTAATTGAAACAATTGTTGAGATATTATCTCTTGCCATGTCGTACTCTATAGCGATATTTTGCGTTCTAGCATTTGTTACTTGTCTCACAAACGGATTATTCTTAGCGATAGTTGGACCGCCTATAATCGCCGATGCTACAATAAAAAAGAAGGATGTATTTAAAAAAGACTGAGAGTATTTACCTCTCTTCGTAACTAGTATAGCAACTATAATATCCTTAAAGCTCTCAAATCTACCACCGAAATTTAAGGCTTTTTCTTTAAAATAACCAAAGAGAAATCTTGAAAAATCTATAAGCTGAATAAACATACAGATAGTAATTTATGCGAGAATATATTATAC
>JALWZV010000056.1 GCA_027002315.1 Candidatus Roizmanbacteria bacterium
TTCATATTTGGGTAAAAAGATAACTGATAATTAAGCCCTTGTATTTTATCTTTTTACCTCAGATAGGGGTGACATTTTCGTCTAGTTAACTATGACATTATCAAATTGGTGTAACATAGCATTATACTTTAGTTACAAATAACTATCATTAATACAATAAATCGTTGCAACAAATTGTAAAATATTTTAATGAATAAAATATTAGGGTTCATCTCCAAAAAGAAAATTCCTATCAAATCTCAAGGAGGTAGTATGCTTCCTCTTTTTGAGTCTAACGACATGGTTATTTTTAAAAAAATCAGATTATATAATATAAATGTTGGTGATATAATCGTTTTTCAAAAGAATAAAAAGCTCATAATTCATAGAGCTATATTCAAAACAACCAAATATCTTATAACTAAAGGAGATAATAATTTTGACTCCGATGGTAAGGTTTATCCACGGCAAATTATTGGCAAGGTTTATAAGGTTAAACGAGGTGGTCACGAGTTTTCACCCGACAATCTTTATCTTATTCAGTCGTCTATATACTTTGACAAAATAATCGAGGTTAAAAAGCAGTTAGACGAACAAAACATAGATCATCTCTTCTTAAAAGGCCTTCCTCTGCATTTATATTTTGAGGGTTCACATCCCAAGCGACTTTATGTAGACTGTGATGTTTTAGTAAACAAATCTCACTCGCTAAAGACTTACAAAGTTCTTGAGAAATTAGGTTATAAACAAATAGGCTCAAGTTTATCCCTCATTCATAAGAAATTACAAAAAAGGCACACAGAGGTTTCATATATAAAACTTGTTAACGATCTCCGGGTGGTTTTTGATATCCATAATGCTCCTGTGTTTATGATGACCCAGCTCAGTAACCTTGAGGCTTTGTATTCATCTAAATTAATACAAAGATTATCACAGGAATTTTTAAAACATAAAAAGAAAATTAAGGTAAATGGGGAGAGTTTTTACATCTTGAATGACTCTCATTTAATTACCTACTTAGCTCTTCATATATTTCATCACAATTTTAAAGGCTGGAACAGATATTATTTCTTGGACAGGGTCATAAGAAAGATTGCACAAAAAAACAAAGGAGAAAAATATCAAAAAATATGGAAAAATGCTTTAAATCTTTCAGATAAATACAAACTAAACAATTTTATCTACCCAGCCTTCTTTCTTCTTAAAAAACTCTATAAGTCCCCAATTACAAACAATTTCTTGTCTCAACTCAAACAAAGATCAAACCATAAACCTGTTTTATTCTTGTTCAAAAAACCATTACAGATATTTGACGGTGAGTCGAGAGCACGCGCGGGAATAAATCGTTTCAAATTGTTATTTCTCCTCTCACCAAATCCGGTTTGGAAGAAACTTATAGTCTTTACCTATCCGCAAGTTGTAGTAACCATAATCTGGCTTGTAGTTAAGTTTATGTTTGTGAAGTTGAAGAGGATATCTTCTCGAATATTTTCTTTTTCTCAAAGTCGGAGATAATATCATTTAGATCTTTCTTTGCTCTTTTTTCAGAAATACCATACCTCTTGACCATTAGTCTAGCAATCTCTTCCCTATCAACTCCCTTTGTTAGTTTATTAAAGACATATCCTGCACTCTCGTTCAAAGTAAAAAGTGTTGAGGTGTCGGCGTCAAAGATGACTGTCTCTTTATCTATCTTTTGTTTTATAAATCCTTTTTTTAACCTGTATCTCATGGTGTTAGTATACTTTTGCGACTTTAAAACCTTCAAACTTAAAGTTAGAGGTTGAGATGTTAATTGTCTTTCCAGGCATAATCAATTGTTCTTCTCCAAATATCAACCCTTCTTTAGTTTTCTCAACCTTGATATCAGCCTGGACAACAATATACTTCTTGTGCTCAGTTCCGCCTGGGTAGTTTCCGAACACGTCATCGGTTAAGTTCTCTGTGTCCACAGAGGTCTTTTTTGTCACCCTAAAAACGGTCTCCTTTCCATCAAAGTACTTGTCGCCTATTTTAATAGCATCATACTCCCATGGATAACCTGTTTTTTTTGTTAGAACTACTGTTTTTGTGATATATGTATCGTTGATCGGTTTATTTGATAACTCGATAACAGTACCTGAAAACTGTACTCGCGGGAACTCGAAGTCGACAGGGCTTCCAACCCCTATTGCAGAGCGCTTAAAATTATACTTTCCATTCCTCATCTTAGACACCTTTAGTTTCATAATTATGTATATCTCGTAATCATTTGATCCCCACCAAGAATAGTAACGGAAGGAGATTATTTTCGACACAGGCTTGCCCGATAATCCCTTTTCAACATCTCCTGCCTTTATGTTTCTTACAAACCAAACGCTTGGCTTTCTGGTAGATGCCCACCATAAACCCTGACTTACCTTTACCTTAGCATAAACATAGGTAGGTTTTTTAATAAATAGTTTATAAAAAGAGACTACTCCAACAAACCCGATACACGCAAAGAAAATCGTGATAAAGTAGTTGTCTATCATCCACTGGATGAACCTCGGCAGCTTTTTTTTTCTAAATTTCATAAAGCTATTATAGTATAACAGTAGATAAATATAAATATCGCATATCTTGTTATTGCGAGTACTCCAATTTTTCGAAAGACGGGAAATGAAAAATGCAAAATGCAAAATTAAAAATAACAGTCCCCGCCTGCAGAAGCTATCGCTTCAGCGATTGCGGGCAGGCCCGCCTGCAACGCTGTAGCCACTGCGGGCAGGCAAAATTCAAAATCTTTTAATTTTTTTACTCTTGGCTTACTTCAACTTTTAATCTTTAATGTTTAGCGCGTCATTGCGAGCCTGCCTGCCGCAGGCAGGGAGCGAACCGAGTCTGACTCGGTGAGCGACGTGGCAATCCCCGCCGGTATGGTGTTTAATACTAACACCAATGGTCAGTTTTGCTCTCATATAGGCGGAGATCGTCAGGCGGAGCCTGATCTGGCTCGGCCATGACTTCATCAGTCGCTAACACTCCTTCTTCGCGATGACGTATTGAGTATTAAAACCTTCAAGGTTAAAGAGGATTCCGACCTGTCGGAAACCGGGAAAACCTTGAAGGTTAGCTTAAGGGGTGATCTTAGAATTTTGTCATCACAAGGAGTAGATGGAGTTTATCAGACAGAGACAGTTAATTTTCGAACTTATTTATCCTTCTTGTTTATATCTTTATCTTGTAAGAGTGACATTAAAGATCTCAGGATTAGTTTTGTGAGCATCAAGGAAGACAGGATGATTATTTTTACATCAAGCCACAGATCCTTCTTTTTTACATACTCAACGTCGAGCTCCATCCACTTTTTAAAATCATTATGAAAAGCTCCTTCCAGCACCCACAGAGAAGTGATTCCTGGTTTTACAGAAAAGCGTGCCTGATATCTTTTGGAAACCTTTTCTGCCTCACTAACAGGAAATGGTCTTGGACCGACAAAACTCATCTCTCCTTTAATAATGTTAATTAGCTGAGGTATCTCATCCAGACCTGCTCGAGCAATGAGTCTTCCTAATTTTGTGTAGCGAGGATCATTTGCTATCTTAAAGACAGGGCCGTCCGCCTCGTTCATTTTTTTTAGTTTAGCCCTTTGCTTTTCTGCTTCAGGGATCATCGTTCTTATCTTGTATATCCAGAAAGATTTCCTGCTTTTTCCTGTACGAAGTTGTTTAAAAATAAAACTTCCCTTACCAAAGAGTTTGTGAAGTATGTAGAGCAAAAAGATTAATGGGATAAGGAGGAAAAGCAGGATAGATGCAATAAAAGATTCCAGAATGTCCTGTAATTTCCAGTTTTCCATTTGTCAATTATAGTATATAACCACATAACTTCTAATAACTAATTTCCCCGCCTGCAGAAGCTATCGCTTCAGCGATTGCAGACATGCCCGCCTGCAATGCTGTAGCCACTGCGGTCAGGTAAACAAATTCCAATTTCCAAATTCCAAGAAACAAGCAAATTACAATAATCCCTTAATTTTAATTAAATTTGTTACCGAAATATCTGACATTTACAGCGATGACTATTCCAACAACGTCATCGCGAGCGAGTGTAAACGAGCGTGGCGATCTCCGCCGCTATGGTGTTCAATACCACTCTTTGAAATTTACACCAACAGCCAGTCTTGTTTTCATTAAGGCGGAGATCGCTTCGTCAGTCGCCGAGTCTGACTCGGCTCCTTCCTCGCGATGACGTATTGAGTATTAAACCTTCAAGGTTAAAGAGGATTCCGACCTGTCGGAAACCGGGAAAACCTTGAAGGTTAGTTTAAGGCAAATCAAATATCCAAATATAAATAAAATTTTAATTTTAAATTTCAAATTCTCCCGCCTGCAGAAGCTATCGCTTCAGCGATTGCGGGCAGGTATTGAATGTTAAATGTATTAATTTTAAATGTTTAAAACATTAGTTCATTAGAAATTGATT
>JALWZV010000057.1 GCA_027002315.1 Candidatus Roizmanbacteria bacterium
CTTAAATATAGTAAACCCTTTCAATCAAGAAATAAAAAACTTACCTATTCTTAAAAAGCACCTTCACGCCTTTTTGTTCAAATATTGTTTGAGGAAAGCAAATCGTGTTATATGTGTTTCAAATGGTATTGCGAACGAGATGAATAATTTTTACAAAGTTGATTTAAAAAAAATTGTAGTTATTTTTAACGGAGTAGATTTGGAAAGAATTGGTAATTTGACTAAGGGCATACGAAAACAGTCACAGAGTTATAAAACAATAATTGCCTGTGGAAGGTTAGCGGAACAAAAATGTTTTTCATGTTTAATACAGTCTTTTTATGAAGTTAACAAATTATATAAAAATACGCGATTAGTTATTTTGGGAAAGGGTCCATTAAGAAAATCGTTACAAAAAGAAATTAGAAAATTAAAGATGGATGGAGTTGTTAAGCTGATCGGATTTAAAAATAATCCATTTAGTTATTTTAAAAAAGCTGATATTTTTATTCTTTCCTCATTATACGAAGGCTTTGGCAATGTGATAGTAGAAGCTATGGCGTGTGGTTTGCCGGTTATTAGTACTGATTGTAAGTATGGGCCAAGAGAGATATTATGTAATGATAATTTACATTTGCCGCCAGATAGCATTACAAATATAACATACTGTAAATATGGCATATTAACTCCAGTGTTTAGAGAACAAAATAATCTTATACCAAGAAAACAACTAGCGAAAGCAATAATTTCTTTGTTAATCAATGATAATATGTATAAATATTATAGTAAAGTTAGTATTGAGAGATCTAAATTTTTTGGAGTAAAAAAAATGGTAAACAACTATAAAAGTCTTATTATGAACATGTTAGAGAAATGAGATACAAAGTTTGGATGAGAAAAGAAAGGCATTATTTCTCTATATTTTCAAATAATACACGAGTAATTTCATAATATGTAGGTCCTCTTTGAAAATTTTCGAATACACCATTTTTATCTTTAAACGCTTCCCATAGGAGAACATCTTTCACGGATCCTGATTTTATAGCAGCTTCTAAGATTATTCTAACCCCTTCGAGTTTATTTTTTGGATTTTTTATATTCTTGAAGCTTAACTCTGTAATATGAACGTTTCCAATTTGATTCAATGAACGAAAGAATTTTACTAGATCTGGTATATTGATTTCATTGATGTGTGGACCTCCCCAGTCTGCTTGGGTTTGAGGAACATCTCTTAAATGAAACTGAATACCAACATCCATAGGAACATCTTCACCAAAATGATTATCTATTTTTTTCTTGGTTTGCGACATAAATTGTATAGTGAAGCCTGGTTTATATCCCCATTCCTTTGTGAGATATGGTAAGTTTAATATTAAAGCGGTGTCTGTTCCAGGTATAGCACCTTTATTAAGTATTTGGTCATATGCTAATACATATGCTTTTGTTACCCAGTCTTTACCAAATGCATGATAGTATGGGTTATTTTTCTCAACCCAATATATATTTCCATTGTATACTCCTATTGGTTCATTCGCGAACACTACAGAGTTGAAAGGATATAAATTATCAAAGATTAAATTAGCTCTATCTTGCATCCATTGTTCAACTTCTTGTTGAGATGGGTTATGTAGTCTATCATTAGGTGGTTCGTTACTGTTTGGAGGGTAAAATAAATGACCAGGTCTAGTTTCTAGGCTATTACGATGCGCAAAATTAAAATACGTCTTTGAAAATTCTAACCCCCCCCATTTCTCTATCGATAAAGGATTAGTTGCTCCAGCTGGCGATATAATACTAAAGTTTTGTTTGATTAATTTGTTGTATTGTGGGTTATGATAATTTTCTGATCCATCAACTGTGGAACCGATTAATAATTGTTTTTCAAAATCTTTTATTTCTGATTCTCTCCACTCCCACTTTCCTTTTTCATTTTGAGTTGCGATGAAGAGGGGATAATTTCCATTAAGATCCTTATACTTATCTGGAAACTGATCTATTCTCACTGTTGCAACAACTACAGGATTTCCATCTTTATCTTTGATTGTAGAGTACTCTAAGTTATTTGCTATGTTTTGACTTTCAACTTTAATTCCCGTTTCTTCCATTGCATTAACAAATTGAGAGGTAGATGTTTCTAATAGTTCTGGGTTTTGAGATTGGATTGTTGGGACGGCGAGGTTGCTTTCAAGAGATAAGGGGACAGTTGCTTGCCAGCCTTTTTCGGTAAACACAGCTGTGATTATCTTTTCTCCATCTTCATTAACATAGTAAGCAACTCGTTTTCCTTGTTCTTCCGGCTTTCCACCTTCATTCTCCGGTTTTTTGTCGGTAAGTACGGTGTATAAAAGATTTGCTTTCTCAGGTGTCATGTCTTTGGGAGGGTAAGGAGTCGTTGAATCTCCAAAAGGACCTGTTTTATCGAATAATATATCGTCTTTGTTTGTTATTTGATCCCAGCTGGTGTGAACAACAAAGTAGGAACCATTTTGGCGGACGATACGCAACTGGCCGTTTTCATCTCTAACAGGAGTTTCTCCTTCTTCCAGTTCTATCTCCTTTGGAACTCCAATGTAAGCAAAGTTGCCGTTATCAAGCTCAACTAATTTATCAGGATCGATGTTTTTCGCATCCTCTGGTGAAAATACGAGAACTACATGTACACTTCCATCAGGATCAACTGTTACAAACATCTCCTTTGGCGGATTTGTTATAGGACCTGCTTGACCTTTTTCCTCATTCCATCCTCCTGGATAAGCCACCTCGGGAGCTACTACCTTCGTTTTCTCCCCATCTTTACCTTTAATTTCCCAAATTTGAGATTTGTCATTCCATTTCCAATCTTTCGGTGCCACAGCTATGTATCCTGCAGATATACCACTTTCTTCGTTTGTGTGCGTAACGATTGGTATCTTTCTTTTTGTCTTTTCACCTGGTCCGGATACAATTGTCCAGTTTGCAAACTGTGAACCAAGTTCTTCCGCTGCTTGATCAGCATCTACATAGACAATCTCTGTTCCTCCAACAGGTAAAACCTGTCCTGGTTCAACATTAATAGTGTTTCCTGTCTCAATTTTTGGAGTAGGAGTTGGGGCTTGAGTTGCCTCGGGCTCTGGAGTAGAGGACTCAACTGTTACAGTAACAGACTCTATTGTAACTGTTGGTTCGGTAGGCTTTGCGCCATCCTCTTGTTCTATTGGGTCCTGTGTCTCGGGAGGAGTGTTTCCTTCTCTTGCGACTGTTGTTACAATACCTGGAGGAGACTCCGACTGTTGAGAAATGGTTCCACCACCAGTGCAGGCTGAGAGTAAAACTTGTCCTGTTAAAATTGTCGTAAAAAGAGCAGCTTTGGCCTTAGTTATTCGAGGAGATCTTCCAATAGCAAATACCCCTAAAATTCCTACTACTACGGCTCCTGCAGCACTTTTATGTTGTGGTCCTTCTCCTCCTTCTATTTTAGCTAAGTTACCAACAGCCTCTTGTTCTTTTGCTTGTTGACTGTTTATATACGCTCCTGAGATTGATCCTTGAAGCATTTTATCAATTTCTCCCTGCCATGATGCAATGCGACGTAATAACAAAGCGGGTTGTTTACCTAGTTTTCTTCTGTTCATATCATTTTGATGAACTCCTTTGGCTTCTTGTGCTTGCCGTACCCATAAAAGCATTCGAGCTCCGCCTTTGCTGGCCCACTCTTGAAGTTCTTGTTGAGTTTGTTGAATTTTTCCTCTCAACGTTTGAATCTCTTTTATCTGTGTGCCTGTGAGATTAAAGTTTGTGGTTACAATTTCAGGCTCGATACCTGGTCCGACAAACAACCCTTGTGTGGTGATATTGACAGCGTCTTGAGGATTTATTCCTTCCGGTAAGATATCTAATCTTGTACTTTGCAGTAAGTGGTTTCTAAATCCTTGAACAGAGGCTTTTCTAACAGCATCCATATCCATGCCCGCAGACTCTCTCACCATTATTTGTTCTGACGGAGAAGGTTGTTGCATCTCCTGTATAATCGCCATAGTTTAAATATTATAGGATATATTGAGGTTTGTCAAGAGAATAATAATAAATTTCTAATTAACCTAATTAACTTAATTTAAGAATAACGATTAAAGATTAAAGAATGAAGATTGAAGAATATATTAAATTTCTAATTAACCTAATTGACC